>NZ_LSJO01000240.1:0-297 GCF_001556735.1 Sphingomonas sp. CCH9-F2
TCGTCAGGCTCATAACCTGAAGGTCACAGGTTCAAATCCTGTCCCCGCAACCATCTTGACTTGCGATCGGGCGCCCTCCGGCGGGCCTTTTGCTTTTGAGCGATATGGCAAGAATACCTGCCAGATCGCCGCGCACGTCGATTTGAAGTTCGCCATTCTCCGGCGTCAGGATGATCTCGCGCACCAGCGAGCGCAGCACGTCGGCTGCCACCATCCGCCTGGCTTCCGAATCCTCCTGGAGCGCCGCTGACGTGATGTCGTGGACGACCTCCGCACCAGCGTAGCTGTGCGATGATG
>NZ_LSJO01000241.1:0-6201 GCF_001556735.1 Sphingomonas sp. CCH9-F2
GTGCGATCATCCCGATCGAAAATTCGCTCCACGGCCGCGTCGCCGACATCCATTTCCTGCTGCCCGAATCCGGGCTGGTCATCACCGGCGAACATTTCCTGCCGATCCGCCACGCGCTGATCGGGTGCGGCCCGCGCGACGGCGTGAAGCAGGCGATGAGCCATCCGCAGGCGCTGGGCCAGTGCCGCCACTGGCTGAAGGCGCACGGCATCGAGCCGCTGAGCTATCCCGACACCGCGGGCGCGGCGGCGGTGGTGGCGGAACGGCGCGATCCGGCGATCGCGGCGCTGGCCCCGCCGGGCGCCGCCGCGCTCTACGGGCTGGACCTGCTGGCGACGGACATCGCGGATGCCGACCACAATATGACCCGTTTCGTCGTGCTGGCGCGCGGCGCGCGGCCGCTGGCCGGCACGGGGCCGTGGATGACGACCTTCATCTTCGAGGTGAAGAACGTCCCCGCCGCGCTCTACAAGGCGATGGGCGGTTTCGCGACCAACGGCGTCAACATGACCAAGCTGGAAAGCTACCAGCGCGGCGGCAGCTTCGCCGCGACCGAATTCTTCGCCGATGTGGAGGGGCGCCCCGGCGACCCGGCGTTCGATCGCGCGATGGAGGAACTGGGCTTCCATTCCAAATGGGTGCGCGTGCTGGGCACCTATGCGCAGGCACGCCCGCGCGGCTGAGGCGCCCGGCCGCGCCGGCGGGGCTTGCGCCGCCCCGCGCACCCCGTATCGTGGGATACATTGTCTCCCCCCTCGATCGGACGGTCCATCCCATGAAGAAGCTGTTGCTCGCCGGCGTGCTGCTGTCGGTGTCCGGTGTCGCGCTGGCGCAGGCCGGGGCCGGCACGCCCCAGCCGCCGCGCGCCGCGAAGAAGCCGTACAGCGTCGCGTCCCCCAACGGCGCGCGCGAGGATGCCTATTACTGGCTGCGCGACGATACGCGGAAGAACCCGGAGATGCTCGCCTATCTGAAGGCGGAGAATGACTATGCCGACGCGGTCCTCGCCCCGCTCAAGCCGCTGGAGGACCGGCTCTATGCCGAGGCGGTGAGCCACATCAAGCAGGACGACAGCTCGGTCCCCTACCTGCGCAACGGCTATTGGTATCAGAGCCGCTATGCCGCCGGCGCCAATTACCCGATCATGGAACGGCGCAAGGGCAGCGCCGACGCCCCCGCCGAACTGCTGTTCGATCAGCCCGCCATGGCCAAGGGCCACAGCTTCTTCGCGCTGAGCGACATGGAGATCAGCCCCGACAACCGCTTGGCCGCCTATGCCACCGATACCGTCGGCCGCCGGCAATATGTCATCCGGATCAAGGATCTGGCGACCGGGCAACTGCTGCCCGACACGATCACCAATGCCGAGCCGAACCTGGTCTGGGCCGACGACAATCGCACGCTGATGTACATCGCCAAGGATCCGACGACGCTGCGCGGGTACAAGGTAATGGCGCACGTCCTGGGCACTGCGCCCGCCGCCGATCGCGTGCTGTACGAGGAGAAGGACGACACCTTCCAGATGGCGATCAACCGCACCAGCGACGATCGCTTCTGGTGCGTGCGCGTCGAATCGACCGTCAGCGACGAACAGAGGTGCGCGCCGCTCGCCACCCCCGCCGCGCTGACGCTGTTCGCCCCGCGCGCGCGCGATTTCCGCTACCAGGCGGATCACATGGGCACGCGCTGGATCGTCAAGACCAACCGCGATGCGAAGAACTACAAGCTGGTGACCGTCGCCGATGCCGATGCGGCGAAGGGCGTGGCCGCGTGGCACGACCTGACGCCGGCCAGCGACACCGTCTTCATCGAGGATTTCACCCCCTTCGCCACCTTCGTCGCGATCGACCAGCGCGAGGGCGGCAACCGCATGATCCGCCTGCTGGGCGACGACGGACGCTCCACCCCGGTCAAGGCGGACGAGCCGGCCTACCAGATGTCGCTGTCGACCAACGCCGAACCGGCGAAGACCGACTGGGTCCGCTACAGCTATGCCTCGCTGGTGACGCCCACCACCACCTATGAGGTGAATGCGAAGACCGGCGAGCGCCGCACGCTGAAGGTCGCGCCCGTCCCCGGCTACGATCCTGCCAATTACGTGACCGAGCGCGTCTGGGCGCCGGCGCGCGACGGGACGAAGGTGCCGGTGTCGATCGTCTATCGCAAGGGAACGAAGCGCGACGGCACCGCGCCGCTGTTCCAATACGCCTATGGCAGCTACGGCATCTCGATGGACCCGGCGGTCGACCCGGCGCGGCTGCCGCTGCTCGACCGCGGCGTCGTCTATGCGCTGGCGCATATCCGCGGCGGGCAGGAAATGGGCCGCGGCTGGTATGACGACGGTCATCTGCTCAACAAGAAGAATACGTTCACCGATTTCGTCGACGTCACCCGCTATCTGGTGGCGCAGAAATATGCCGCGCCGGGCCGCGTCGCGGCGATGGGCGGCAGTGCGGGCGGGCTGCTGATGGGTGCAGTCGCGAACATCGCGCCGAAGGATTATGCGGTGATCGTCGCGCAGGTGCCATTCGTCGACGTGGTGACGACGATGCTCGACGCCTCGATTCCGCTGACCACGTTCGAATATGACGAATGGGGCAATCCCGCGCAGAAGCCCTATTACGATTACATGCTCAGCTATTCGCCCTACGACAATGTGAAGCGGCAGGCGTATCCGGCGATGTACGTGGGCACTGGCCTGTGGGACAGCCAGGTGCAGTATTACGAACCAGCCAAATGGGTCGCCAAACTGCGCGAGCTGAAGACCGACAGCAACCCGCTGGTGTTCCGCGTCAACATGGAGGCCGGGCACGGCGGCAAGTCGGGCCGCTTCGAACGCTATCGCCAGAATGCCGAAGCGCAGGCGTTCGTGCTGCAACAGCTAAGGGTCGCGCAATGACCGGCCGCGGCCGGGGTCACTCCCCGGCCGACCACGTCTCCAGCAGCGTGTGCGCGATCGCATAGGGCGGCGGGGCCAGGAACGGCCCCTCCCCCGCCAGCGCGGCGCGCACGTCGTCGCGCGTCACCCACATCGCGTCCTCCAGCTCGTTGGCGTCCAACGTGATACGATCGTGCGCCGCCTCGGCGACGCACGCGATCATCAGTTGTGCCGGGAACGGCCACGGCTGGCTGGCGACGTAGCGCACCGCGCCGGTCGGCAGCCCGGCTTCCTCGCCGATCTCGCGCCGCACCGCTTCCTCGATCGATTCGCCCGGCTCCAGAAAGCCGGCCAGCGCCGAATAACGTCCCTTGGGAAAGGCCGGCTGCCGCCCGACCAGCGCCCGCCCGTCATGTTCGGCCAGCATGATGACCACCGGGTCGACGCGCGGGAAATGTTCCGCATTGCACGCCCCGCATTTCCGGCCCCAGCCGGCGCGGAACATCGCCGTCGGCGCGCCGCATTGCGCGCAGAAGCGGTGTCGCAGATGCCAGTCGACTAGCGACCGCGCGGTGGCGAAGGTCGCCGCCTCGCCCGGCTGCAGCTGGTCGAGCAGGCGGAACAACGTGGGCGATCGGAACGACGGCGCGGGTCCCCCCGCGGGCGGCACCGCGGCGAAGCGCGGGCGCCCGCCGTCCAGCCCCAGCAGGACGAACTCCGCATCGTCGGGCGCATCGGCCAGCATCGTCCAGCCGAGCCGGCCGTTATCGTCCACCTCCGGCTCGAACCCGTCCAGCTTCAGCAGCCGCGACTGCCAGTTGCCCAGCGCCGCCGTGAACGCATCGGCATCGTGGCGCAGGTGATCGGCGCGGTCGAGCAGGCCGCCGGTGAAGCCGGGAGTGGCGATCACCGGTGCAGCCTCGCGGCATCCTGCATCAGCGCCGCCGGCACCTCGCGGCGCAGCGGCAGCGAGCCGGGCGGGAAGATGTTCACCATCACCACCCCGCGCATCCGGTGCGTGGGGTTGACCCAGGCGACGCTGTTCGCCGCGCCGTCCCAGCCATAGGTGCCCGCCAGCACCCCCGGCCGGTCGGCGAGCGTGACATAGCCGCCCGCGCCATAACCGGTGTCGGTGACGCTGCCCCGCGTCACGCCCGTGAAGGTGACGCCCGCGGGCAGCAGGTTCGATGTCGCCAGCGCCACCGTCTCGGGCTTCAGCACGCGCACCCCGTCCAGCGTCCCGCGATCCTGGATCATGTGCAGGAACCGGTCGTAATCGCGCGCCGACGACACCAGCCCCGCGCCGCCATAGGGGAAGCTGGGCGGCTGGAGATAGACCGAAGTCGCCGCCGGATCGACCGGCAGTCCCTGTTGTCCCATCACCGCATAATTGGTCGCCAGCCGCCCGGCCTCCTTCTGCGGCACCTGCCAGAACGTGGAGGTCATCTTCAACGGATCGAGCAGGCGCGTCTGGACGAAGCGGTCGAACGGCATCCCGCTCGCCTTCTCGATCACCGCGCCCATCACGTCGAGGCCGATCGAATAGCTCCACTTCGTTCCCGGCTCCGCGATCAGGGGCAGTTTCGCGACCCGATCGGCGAATTCCGCCAGCGACGTGGGCCGCGCGGCCTTCGCCTTGCCCTCGGTCGCGACATTGAGCGCGGCGGGAAGGATGCCGCGCGCCTCATATTCCTTCAGCAGCGGCCCCTTGCTGATGATATTGTACCCCAGCCCGGCGGTGTGGGTCAGCAGTTCGCGGATCGTGATCGGCCGGGTCGCGGGGCGGCTGTCGAGCGAGGTGTCGGGCTGGGTCAGCACGCGCATCGTCTTGAACGCCGGGAAATATTTCGACAGCGGATCGTCCAGACCGATCTTGCCCTCTTCGATCAGGATCATCGCCGCCATCGCGGTGACCGGCTTAGTCATCGAATAGACGCGCCACAGGCTGTCCGGCCCCGCCGCCGGCGCGCCCTCGTCCCAGGCGATCGCGCCGCTCGACACGAAATAGGTCGGGTGATCGTCACGTCCGAATGCGCCGACGATCCCGGGCACGCGGCGCTCGGCGACGTAGCGGTCGAACAAGGCCTGGGTCGCGGGCAGCAGCGAGGGCGCGCGCGCCGCTGCCCCCTCCGCGGCCGGAATCGGTGCCGGCTGTGCCTGCCGCGCCAGCCCCGTACCCCCGGCGGCCAGCGCAAGGGCCAGCGCCGCCGTCATCGTCCACCGCTTGCTCGTCACACCCGTCTCCTCACCACCGCCGCGGCCTTGGCGAACAAGGTGGGCAGCCCCGCCTCGTCCAGCCGGTCGACCGGCCACCATTCGCCGATGTTGACCGCGTGATGCGTCCGCGCGACCGCCAGCGCAAGGTCGAGCGTGAAGTGCGTGAACCCGTGCGAGACACTCTCGTCCAGCATCCGCCAGTCCACCACCGCGGGCGCCCCGGCCAGTCCCGGCGGCGCATCGCCCCACGGCCCGGTCGGCAGCGCGCGCATCCCGCCCAGCAGCCCCTTGTCGGGGCGCCGCACCAGCAGCACCGCGCCGTCGCGTTCCAGCCAGAAGATCGTACCGTGGCGGTGCGGGCGCGCCGCCTTGGGTTTCTTCACCGGGAATGTTTCCGGCGTGCCTATCGCGCGCGCGGCGCAGCCGTCCGCGATCGGACACAGCAGGCAGCGTGGCCGGCGCGGGGTGCAGATCGCGGACCCCAGGTCCATCATCGCCTGCGCGAAGTCGCCGGCGCGCCGGTCCGGCGTGATCGTATCGGCCGCGGCGCGGATCGCGCGGCGCCCGCCCGGCAACGGATCGGGGATCGCGAACAGCCGCGCGACCACCCGCTCGACATTGGCATCGACCACCACCGCGCGCCGCCCGAACGCGATCGCCGCCACCGCCGCTGCGGTATAGTCGCCGAACCCCGGCAGCGCGCGCAACGCCGCCTCGGTATCCGGCATCGCGCCGCCATGATCGGCCGCGATCACCCGCGCCGCCGCAAGCAGATTACGCGCGCGGGCATAATAGCCCAGCCCGGCCCAGGCGGCCATTACGTCCGCCTCGTCGGCCGCCGCCAGCGCCGCGAAGGTCGGCCAGCGCGTGATCCATGCCGAAAAGCGCGGGCGCACCGTCGCCACGGTCGTCTGTTGCAGCATCACCTCGGACAGCCACACGCGATACGGATCGGGCGCCTCGCCCGCCTTCGCCCGCCACGGCAGGTCGCGGCGGTTGCGGTCGTACCAGTCGAGAAGCGGGGCGGCGACATCGCGGCGCTTGGCGTCCATGCCCCGGCTATGGCATGGGACGGCAAATGAGCAAGCGCGACCGCGCCCCGACCC
>NZ_LSJO01000242.1:0-3404 GCF_001556735.1 Sphingomonas sp. CCH9-F2
ACGGCACGCTGACGCTGACGGTGCGCGGCGCCCATGCCCCGATGATGAGCCACCTGACCGTCGAGATCATCGAGCGGGTGAACCGGTTCTTCGGCTATGCCGCGATCAACCGCGTCGCGATCCGCCAGGGCGAGGTGACCAAGCGCGCCGAACGCCGCGCGCCGCCCTCGCTGGCCCCCGCCCCGGAACTGGGCGGCAGCCTGAAGGCGATTGCCGACCCCGAGCTGAAGGCGGTGCTGGAGGCGCTGGCCTCCGGCGTCGCCTCCGCCACCCCCGCCCCGATGCCCAGCCTGCCCAAGGTGCGATGATGCGTGTCCTGCCCCTCCTCGCCGCGCTGCTGCTCGCCGCTCCGATCGCCGCTGCCGCGCCGCGCCCGTGGACCGCGGTGGCCGCGCCGGTCGCGACCGGCAGCTATTTGATCGGCAACCCCAGGGCGCGGGTAAAGCTGGTCGAATATGTCAGCTACACCTGCCCGCATTGCGCGCATTACGCCGCGCAGTCGGAAAAGCCGCTGGACGCGATGGTCCGTTCGGGCCGCGTCAGCGTGGAAGTGCGCAACCAGGTCCACGACGGGCTGGACCTCGTCGCCGCGACGCTGGCGCGCTGCGCCGGGCCGGCGGCCTTCCCGCGCCTCCACCGGGCGCTGTTCGCGCAGCAGCAGCAATGGTTCGAACGCGCCGCCGAATGGCAGCAGGGCAATGCCGAGCGCATGTCCGCCTGGCCGCAGCTGGCGCAGATGAAGGCGATCGCCGAGGGCGGCGGGCTGACCGCGATCGCGCGCGACGCCGGCGCGCCCGCCGGTGCGATCGCCGCCTGTTTCGGCACCGATGCGCAGGTCAAGCGCGTGCTGGCGGTATCGAACGCGACGTCGCAGGTGCCGGGCACCCCCGCGTTCGAGATCAACGGCCGACTGATCCAGAATGTCGACTGGGCGAAGCTGGAACCGCAGCTTCGCGCGGCCGGTGCGAAATGACCCAACGGAGTGAAGTGATGAGATATCTCGCGATCCCCGCGCTCGCCGCGCTGGGGCTGCTCACCGCCTGCGGATCGGGCGGCGGCGGCAATGACAGCGCGCCCACCGCGCCCGCCAATTCCGTCGCCGCGGTGAAGGCGCCGGCCGGGCAGGACTGGACGCAGGTCGTCTCGCGCACGCCTGAGGGCGGGTTCGTGATGGGCAATCCCGACGCGCCGCTCAAGCTCGTCGAATATGGTTCGCGCACCTGCCCGACCTGCGGCGCGTTCGGCCAGACCGGGCAGCGCCCGCTGGAGGAGAATTACGTCCGCTCCGGCAAGGTGTCGTACGAATTCCGCGACTTCATGGTCCACGGCCCGCCCGATTTCGCCGCGTCGCTGCTGGGCCGCTGCGCCGGGCCGGGGCCGTTCTTCCCGATCCTGGAACAGATGTATCTCGACCAGCCCAAGTTCCTCGACACCCAGATGAAGGTCGCGCAGGATCAGGCGTTTCTGCAACGCACCGCCAACATGACCCCGGCGCAGATCGCCAACGCCTGGGGCGATGCGATGGGCTATGTCGATTTCGTCAAGCAGCGCGGCGTGACCGAGGCGCAGGCTCGCGCATGCCTGAACGATACCAAGGAGATCGAGGCGCTGACCAAGATGATGCAGGATGCGTCGGACAAGCAGGGCGTCACCGGCACCCCGACCTTCTTCCTCAACGGCCGCAAGCTCGACAATGTCGTGACGTGGCAGGGGATTGAGGGCGCGCTGAAGAACGCCGGCGCATGACGCGGCGATAGCGTCGGGCGGGCGCGGGGCGATGCGCATCAAGCGGCTGCGGCTGACGGGCTTCAAGAGCTTCGTCGATCCGGCCGACCTGCGCATCGAACCGGGCCTGACCGGCGTCGTCGGCCCCAACGGGTGCGGTAAGTCGAACCTCCTGGAGGCGCTGCGCTGGACGATGGGCGAAAACAGCCCGAAGTCGATGCGCGGCGCCGGGATGGAGGACGTGATCTTCGCAGGCACCGCGACCCGCCCGCCGCGCGACTTCGCCGAGGTGTCGCTGCTCGCCGAGGTCGATCGCCCCGACGGCGCGCAGGAAAGCGAAATCGTCCGCCGGATCGAGCGCGGGGCCGGCAGCGCCTATCGCATCGACGGTCGCGACGTGCGCGCCAAGGACGTGCAGTTGCTGTTCGCCGATTCGGCGACCGGCGCGCACAGCCCCGCGCTGGTCAGCCAGAACCGCATCGGCGCGATCATCGCGGCGCGCCCGGCCGAGCGGCGCGCGATGCTGGAGGAAGCGGCCGGGATCGCCGGGCTGCACGTCCGGCGCAAGGATGCCGAGACGCGGCTGCGCGCGACCGAGGCGAACCTGGCGCGGCTGGACGAGGTGATGAGCGACCAGGCGACGCGCGTCGCCGCGCTGCGGCGGCAGGCGCGCGCGGCGGAACGCTATCGCCTGTTGTCCGAGCAGATCCGCGTGGCGGAGGCGCGGATGATCTACGCCCGCTGGCGCGATGCGGCGCAGGCGGCGGAGGCGGCCAAGGGCGAAGCGGAAGCGGCGGAGGCGGCGGTCGCGGCGGCGAACGCGCGCGAACAGGAGACGATCGCGGCACAGCGCGCGGCGGCGGAGCGGCTGGCGGCGGCGCGCGCGGCGGCACTGGCGGCGCGCGATCGCGCCGGCGAGGTGACGCACCAGCTGACGCGCGCGCGCGAACAGCGCCACGGATTGCAGCGCCGTTTGCTGGAAATGGAGACCAATGCGCGGCGGATCGCGGAGGACCGCACGCGTGAGGATGCGCTGTCGCACGACGCCGCCGACGCGCTGGCACGGCTGACCGAGGAGGTTGCGGCGCTGGAGGCGCAGGTGCGCGAGGGCGCGGCGGCGGTGCCGGCGCTCGAGGCGGCGCTGAGCGAGGCCGAGCGGCACGCCCGCGATGTCGAGGTGGCGCTGGCGCAGGCGCTGTCCGAACAGGCGGCGCAGGCCGCCGAACGGCGCGTCGCGGCGGCTGCCAGCGCCGCTGCGACCGCCCGTTTCGAGCGCGCGACCCGCGATGCCGCACAGCTGGAGCAGGCGATCGCGCGCGTCGGCGACGTCGAGGCGCTGGAAAACGAGCGCGGTGCCGCACAGGAGAAGCAGGCCGCCGCGCGCGAACAGGCCGCCAAGGCGCGTGCCGCACTGGAATGGGCGGAAACCAGCGAGGACGAGGCCACCGCCGATCGCGACCCCGCCGAAGCTGCGCGCGCCGCCGCGATCGCCACGCTGGCGGCGCTGGACGGTGAGGCGGCGGCGCTGGCGCGCGGCGCGACCGAGGCGGACGACAAGCTCCTGGGCGCGGTCAGCGCCGAGCCGGGGTTCGAGCGCGCGCTGGCCGCGGCGCTGGGCGACGACATGGAATCCTCGCTGGGAGACTGGCACGGATCGGCGATCACCCCCGCCGACCCGC
>NZ_LSJO01000243.1:0-325 GCF_001556735.1 Sphingomonas sp. CCH9-F2
GAGCGCTCGCGCCCAAAAAAAGCGAGCTTGCTCATGCACTCGCCGCTGCCGGAGACTATCCGGTGAGCCTGGTCGCCAGCACGCTCGGCGTCGGGCGCTCGACGGTGTACGACCGCCTGACCGGTCGCACCAGGACGCGTGGGTCCTACACCAAGGCCGGGGACGCAGATCTGCTGCCCCGTATCCGCCAGATCGCCGCGCAGCGGCCAACATACGGCTACCGCCGCATCGCGGCGGTCCTCAATCGACAGCTTCGCACCGAAGGGCTGGCGTCGGCCAACCACAAACGGGTCTACCGCATTATGGCGGCGGACCGCCTGCTGCT
>NZ_LSJO01000244.1:0-448 GCF_001556735.1 Sphingomonas sp. CCH9-F2
GCCAGATAGTGCGCGGAAAGGTAAAGCCGATGCGGAAGGTTCGCGATTACGATGCCGAACTAAAAGCGCTGAACGACAAGGCACGCTCACTCAAGGCGAAGCGGGTCGAACAGCTCGGCCAGCTTGTCGCTGCAACCGGGGCCGATGCACTCGATGCCGAGACGCTGGCGGGCGGCCTGCTCCATGTCATCGCCGAAGCGCAGATTGCTGGCAATCGGGAGGCGTGGCGCTCTGATGGCGCTGCTTTCTTTCAGCGGCGCGGGCGCAAAGGTGGCGGCGCTGCTGCGATCGACGGATCGGGCACTACGATTGAACCGGGCGGCGACGCTGCGGGCGGAAGCAACGCAACGGCGAACGGATAGCAGGGTCTGGGTCGTGCAACGCCGCGAACGAACGCGCCACCTGATCGAGCTGGGCGGCCTCGTCCAGAAAGCCGGGCTGGTCGAGC
>NZ_LSJO01000245.1:0-3863 GCF_001556735.1 Sphingomonas sp. CCH9-F2
GTCAAACGTCGCGCTGCTGCCCGGCGCGGCGGCGAGCGCGCACGGCTATCGCGACGAACTGGCGCCACTGGGCGGGGTCGACTGGCGCGTGCTGGCGGCGATCACCTTCGTCGCGGGGCTGGCGGGCAGCATCCTGCTGGTGCTGACCCCGACGCGCGCCTTCGACCTCATCATCCCGTGGCTGCTGCTGATCGCGCTGATCGCGATGCTGGGGGGAAAGCGCGCGGCGGACTGGCTGGCGGCGCGCGTCACCATCGGGCCGCGCTCGCTGCTGGCGGTGCAGGCGCTGCTGGGCGTCTATGGCGGCTATTTCGGGGGCGGCGTGGGGCTGATGATGACCGCGCTCTACGGCCTGCTCGCCGGGATCGGGGTGCGCGCGATGTTCGCGCCGCGCACGATGATGCTGGCGGTCGCCAACAGCGCCGCCGCATTGGTGTTCGTCGCGACCGGCATGGTGCGCTGGCCCGCGGCGCTGCCGATGATCGCGGGCGCGATCCTGGGCGGGTGGGGCGGCGCGCTGATCGGCCGCGCGCTGCCGCCGCTGCTGGTGCGGTGGTGGACGCTGGCGGTGACGGGCGCCACCACCGCGGTGTTCTTCGCCCGCGCCTATGGCTGAGGTGGCTCAGCCCGGCCGGTGCATCCGGAACAGCCCGGCCTCCAGCGCCTCGAAATAATCCGCCGGGCCACCGCCGCGCAGGATCGGGCGGGCGCGCGCGGTCTGGTAGACGCCGTCCGCGATCAGCGCGCGGTCGATGTGGATCGCGATCGCCTCCCCAAACACCATCCAGTACGGCATATCGCTGCCGTCGCGCGCGGTCAGCTGCACGATCTGCGTCACCGCGCATTCGAACTGCACCGGGCTGCCCGCGACGCGCGGCGCGGCGACGCGGCGCGAGGGCAGCGCCTCCAGCCCCGCCAGCGCGAATTCGTCCTCGCCCGGCGGCACCGTCGCGCTGGTGGCGTTCATCGCCTCCGCCTGGTCGCGCGTCGCCAGGTTCCACACGAACTCGCCCGTGGCGCGCGCGTTGGCGAGCGAATCCTTCGCGCCGGCCGAACAGAAACCGACGATCGGCGGGCGATAGGCGAACAGGTTGAAGAAGCTGTACGGCGCCAGATTGCGCACGCCGGTGTCCGACAGCGTGCTGATCCACCCGATCGGGCGCGGCGCGACGATCGCGTTGAGCGGATCGTGCGCCAGCCCGTGCCCCGCCGCCGGCTCGTAGAAATGCCATTCGGTCATCGCGCGCCTTCTGCTAGAACGGGTGCATGGCCGCAACCGTCATCCGTCGCCACCGACTCGTCACCCGGATCTGGCATGCGGTGAATGCGGTGTGCATCATCGTCCTGATCGGGTCGGGGCTGGGGATATCGAACGCGCATCCGCGGCTCTACTGGGGCGCCTATGGCGCGAATTTCGACCATGCCTGGGCGCAATTGCCGCGCTTTCCGGCGTGGCTGACGATCCCGGCGAACTACAATCTGGCGATCTCGCGCCGCTGGCACCTGTTCATGGCGCTGATCTTCGCCTTCTCGTTGCTGGCGTACATGATCGTCAGCCTGGTCAACCGGCATATCCAGCGCGACCTGCGCATCCGCCGCGCAGAGCTGTCGCGCGCGCATCTGGCCGCGGACGTGCGCGCGCATCTGGCGTTGCGGTTCCACGACCCGGAGGCGCCGGGCGCCTACAACATCCTCCAGAAGCTGAGCTATGTGGCGGTGATCTTCATCCTGTTGCCGCTGGTGATCGCGACCGGCCTCGCGCTGTCGCCGGGGATGAACGCCATATGGCCGTGGCTGCTGGACGTACTGGGCGGGCGACAGTCGGCGCGGTCGCTGCACTTCATCGCGATGGCCGCCATCGCGGGGTTCCTGGTGGTGCATCTGGTGCTGGTGATCCTGGCCGGCGTGGGCAACGAGCTGCGTTCGATCGTCACCGGTCGCTGGCGGGTGCCCGAATGACCGCGCCGTTCATCCGCCGCCGCACGCTGATCGCCGGGGGCGCCGGGCTCGCGCTGGCGGGGTGCGACCGCGTGATCCGCCAGCCGGCGGTGCGCGAGATCGTGTTCCGCGGCGAGGACATGCACCGCGGCCTGCAGCGCGCGCTGTCGAACCGCGACGCGCTGGCGCCCGAGTTCCGCCCCGACCAGATGTCGCCGCGATTCCGCACCAACGGCACCCGCGACCCGGGCACCGCCGATTATGCCGCGCTGCGCGCCGGGCGGTTCGCGGACTGGCGGCTGACGGTCGACGGGCTGGTGGCGCGCCCGCTGTCGCTGTCGCTGGCGGACATCGGCGCCTTTCCGCAGCGCGCGCAGATCACCCGCCACGATTGCGTGGAGGGGTGGAGCGCGATCGGCAAGTGGCAGGGGCCGCAACTGGGCGCGGTGCTGCGCGCGGCGGGGCTGCGCGACGGCGCGCGCTACATCGTGTTCCGCTGCGCCGATCTGTACGGCGGCGCGCCCTATTACGAATCGATCGACCTGATCGATGCCTTCCATCCGCAGACGATCCTGGCCTGGGCGATGAACGACCGGTTCCTCGACGTCGGCCATGGCGCGCCGCTGCGGCTGCGCGTGGAGCGGCAATTGGGGTACAAGCACGCCAAATACCTGACGCGCGTCACCGCGGTCGCCTCGCTCGACGGGATCGGCAAGGGGCGCGGCGGCTATTGGGAAGACAACGTCGATTACGATTGGTGGGCGGGGATCTGACGCGCCTGCGCGGCGACGAAGAACTGGTTTACGCAAAGCCGCCAAGACGCGACGATGTACCGCTTGTAACAGGCGTGACGGCTGCTTCGTCAGCCGGCGGAGAGGGACGCTTCGCGTCGGCACTAGCCCTCCGAGTCTCCGCGTGAACCCCTCCCAGCGCGCTACCGCCCCCGGCGGCGCAGCGCGATGGCGTAGATGATCGCCGCGATGCCGGCGAACAGGAACCACTGCACCGCATAGGCAAGGTGGTTGTTGGGCACCGCCGACACGTCGGGCGCGGTGTTCGCGGTCAGCCCGGCGGCGGGGGTGTCGGCGATCAGCAGCATCTCCTGCGGACGGCGATCGAACAAGGTCGCGATCAGCGGACGCGAATCGGGGGCATGGCTGATCCAGCCGGACACCTTCCCGCCGCGCCAGTCCACCTTGCCCAGCGGATCGCGCGTCGTGCCCAGCTGCACTTGGAACCCCGGCCCCTCGGCGCCCGTCCGGCAGGTCGCGATCAGCCGGTATCCCGCCGATCCCGCCCCGGCGCGGCGGATGCCGACGGGTTCCAGGCAGAAGGCGCTGGTGCGCCGGAAAAGCAGCGTATCGTCGGGAAAGCGCGGGAAGGCGACCGCGGGCAGCGCCGGATTCCTCGCCAGCCGCGCGATATGCGCTTCCTTGGCCGGCAGCCGATCGAGCAATTGCCACAGCCCCAGCGCGATCATCGCCGCCACGGCCATCCCGACGACCAGCGTCGGGATCAGCGGGATACGCCTCACGGGGTGATCTTTCCCTCGCGCGCGGCATTGCGGAACTCCGCCGCGAGCAGCCAGCCCTTGGCGACGCGCAGCGACCCGACCACCCCGGCGGCGGTTACCGGCACCCACAGCAGCGCATGGACCCACCACGGCGGCCCCAATGCCAGTTCGAGCCAGATCGCCAGCGCGGTGACGATCGCGCCCCAGATCAGCGTCAGGAACGCCGCCGGCCCGTCACCGACGTTGAAATCGCCGATGCGCAGTCCGCACGCGCCGCAGGTCGGGGAAAAGCGAACGGCGCCGGCGAACAATGTCGCGGCGCCGCAACGCGGGCACAGGCCCTTCAGTCCGCATTCCAACGGGGTCGGCACCGCCGCGGCAGGGGCCGACCCCGTTGGAATGCGGACTGAAG
>NZ_LSJO01000246.1:0-18761 GCF_001556735.1 Sphingomonas sp. CCH9-F2
CCTTTTCGACGCCGATCACCCCGCTACCGGGGTCCTTTTTCCACGCCGATCCACATCGATCCCTTCCGTAAGCTTCTTTTTGGCGTCGTCGCGGCGCGCGCGCCTCGGCGAGGCTTACGGCTGGCCATCCGCCGAGATGGAGCTTCTTCTGCTTGTTCAGGAACCGATAGTTGAAGCGCCACAGCTTCGAGCCGTTGGGCTGGACGACGAGGTACAGGTTTTGTGAATCGGAGAGTTGCCAAGCCTTCGTCTTGGGCTTGGCGGCGTTGATCTGGATGTAGGTCAGCATGGTCGTTTTCCCAGCAGGGCCGGGTCGATCCGAGGGCATCAAAAAGGGCAGCATTATGTGGTCGCTGCTGATGCCCATAGGCGGATTTCGCCGGACGATGTCTGGCGATTCTCCGTCAAGAAATGCTGCGAAACCAGTCGCTTACTGGACGATGCCGGACGTATCCAGAGCCAGTAGTGGTGCCCAGAAGAGGACTCGAACCTCCACGCCGTTACCAGCGCCGCCACCTGAAGACGGTGCGTCTACCAATTCCGCCATCTGGGCACGGGGTAGGCCGGCGCCTCTAGGGGGAAGCGCGGGGGGCTGTCAACAGCATCTTTGCGCGGGGCCGACATTTCTTTTCGCCGCGCGCCTGCCCGACCATGGCGCTCCGCTTCGCTGCGCTGCACCGCGCCCTTGTCTTCGCGGGAACGGAGCGGCTAGGGCAGCGGGGGCGCTGTGGCTTTTCGGATGACGAGGCAGATGAACAACGAACTGGTGACGCTGATCGGGGGCGGCGGCTTCCTGGGCCGCTATGTCGCTCAGGCGCTGTTGCAGGCAGGCGCGCGCGTCCGCGTGGCGCAGCGCGATCCGCGCCAGGCGTTCTTCCTCAAGCCGCTGGGCGGGCTGGGACAGACGCAATTCGTCGCCGCCGACGTCACCCGCCCCGACACGATCGTGCGCGCGGTGCAGGGCGCGTCCGCGGTCGTGAACCTCGTCGGCGTGTTCGGCAAGGATCAGCAGCGCGTCCATGTCGACGGTGCGCGCGCAGTGGCCGAGGCGACGCAGGACGAAGGCGCCGCGCTGGTCCACATCTCCGCCATCGGCGCAGATGCGGCGGGCGATTCCGCCTATGCGCGGACCAAGGGGGCGGGCGAAGGCGCGGTGCGCGCCGCCGCGCCCGACGCGACCATCCTGCGCCCCTCGACCGTATTCGGGCGCGAGGACCAGTTCATCAACCGCTTCGCGCAGATGATCGCAACGTTGCCGGTCGTGCCGGTGCTGCGCGCCGGCGCGCGGTTCCAGCCGGTCTATGCCGCTGATGTCGCCCATGCCGTATTGCGCGCGATCACCGATCCCGCGACATTCGGCGGGCGCACGTTCGAACTGGGCGGCCCGGAAGTGCTGACGATGCTGGAACTGCATCAGCGGATCGCCGCACATATCGGCCGTTCGCCGCATTTCGCCGCCTTGCCCGATGCGCTGGGCGGGTTGATCGCCAGCATGCCGGGCACGCCGATCTCCGCCGATCAGTGGAAGATGCTGCAACACGACAATGTCGTCGGCCCCCATGCGGAGGGGCTGGCCGCGCTGGGCATCACCCCCACCCCGCTCGATTCGGTCGCGCCCGGCTGGCTCGTCCGTTTCCGCAAGGCGGGTCGTTTCGGCGTGCTGAACAGCGCCGCCTGATCCGGCCCTGACCCGCCGCCGGCCGACTACGAAGGAACCTGCATGACCGACCTCCTGACCGCCATCATCCTGGGCATCGTCGAGGGGGTGACGGAATTTCTGCCCGTGTCGTCGACCGGGCATCTGGTGCTGGCCACCGAATTGCTGGGGTATGATCCGCAGAAATGGGCGGTGTTCAACATCGCGATCCAGCCCGGCGCGATCCTGGCGATCGTCGCGCTGTACTGGCGGACGTTCTGGGCGGTGGCGATGGGATTGGTGCGGCGCGAGCCGGCGTCGATCGCGTTCGTGCGCAACCTGCTGATCGCGTTCGTCCCCGCGGTCGCGCTGGGGCTGGCGTTCAACGACCAGATCGAGGCGCTGCTGGAAAGTGCGGTGACAGTCGCCTGGGCGCTGATCGTGGGCGGCATCGCGATCCTGGTGATCGAGCGGCTGGCGCGCACGCACCAGGTCGGCGGGATTTCAGGGGTCAGCGCGGGCCAGTCGGCGAAGATCGGCGTCGTACAATGTATCGCGATGATCCCGGGGGTCAGCAGGTCCGGCGCGACGATCATGGGCGCGATGGCGCTGGGGATCGACCGGCGCACCGCCGCCGAATTCTCGTTCTTCCTCGCGCTGCCGACCCTCACCGGCGCGACCGCGCTGCAACTGGTCAAGCATCGCGACGCGATCACCGGCGGCGACGTTCAGCTGATCGCGGTCGGTTTCTTGGTCTCATTCGTCGTCGCGCTGGCCGTCGTGAAGGCCTTCATGGCAGTGGTGACGAAACATGGCTTTGCGCCGTTCGCCTGGTATCGAATCGTTGCCGGCGCCGCGGCACTGGCGTTCCTTTACCTTCGTTAAGGCCGCATCGGCCGTTATTTTGGGCGTCCAGATGCGAGTCACTTGCAGGTAGGACCTTGAATCCATATTTTTATGTCAGCCCTACTGCCTTATATACGTGAAAGTACGTGACAGCGCGTCTTGAGATATGAGACGCATGCCATCGGAGGACACCGATGGCCGATATGCTGAAGTTCGTTGATCGCCCGCAATCCTATCCCGCGAAGCGCACCGCCGCCGAGCGGGCGGAGGATTTCCGCGAGATCGCCGAACGCTACGCGCCACCCGCGGCGGAGGATCAGGCCGGACGTTGCTCGCAATGCGGCGTGCCTTATTGCTCGGTCCACTGTCCGCTCCACAATCATATCCCCGACTGGCTGCGGCTGACTGCCGAGGGACGGCTGCGCGAAGCGTATGAGCTGTCGAATGCGACCTCGACCATGCCGGAGATCTGCGGCCGCATCTGCCCGCAGGACCGGCTGTGCGAGGGCAATTGCGTCATCGAATTTTCCGGGCACGGCGCAGTCACGATCGGATCGGTGGAAAAGTTCATCACCGACACGGCCTGGGCGGAAGGCTGGGTGGAGCCGCTCGTTCCCGGCCCGGCGCGGGGCCAGTCGGTCGGCGTGATCGGCGCCGGTCCGGCGGGGCTGACCACCGCCGAATATCTGCGCGCGCAGGGGTATGAGGTCCATGTCTACGATCGCCACGATCGTGCCGGCGGGCTGCTGACCTATGGCATCCCCGGCTTCAAACTGGAGAAGCCGGTCGTCATGCGCCGCGTCGATCGCCTGAAGGCGGGCGGCATCGTCTTCCACGAAGGGTTCGAGGTCGGGCGCGACGCCACGCTCGACGAGCTGCGCGCACGGCATGACGCGATCCTGATCGCGACCGGCGTGTACCGGGCGCGCGCGATCGACGTCGACGGCCATGGCCATGGCGGGGTGGTCGCCGCGCTCGACTATCTCACCGCGTCGAACCGCAAGAGCTTCGGCGACGCGGTGCCGGCGTTCGAGGATGGCAGCCTGAACGCGGCCGGAAAGAACGTGGTGGTGATCGGCGGCGGCGATACCGCGATGGACTGCGTGCGCACCGCGATCCGCCAGGGCGCGAAGAGCGTGAAGTGCCTGTACCGGCGCGATCGCGCGAACATGCCCGGCTCGCAGCGCGAAGTCGCCAATGCCGAGGAGGAGGGAGTCGAGTTCGTGTGGCTCGCCGCGCCGGCCGCCTTCGACGGCAGCGACGGCCGCGTCACTGCCGTGCGCGCCAACCGGATGCGGCTGGGGGCGCCCGACGCCAGCGGTCGCCGCGCGCCGGAGGTCGATCCCGGCGGTGCGGAGGACATGCCCGCCGATCTGGTCATCAAAGCACTCGGCTTCGATGCGGAGGAACTGCCGCATCTGTGGGGCGCGCCCGAACTGGGCGTTACGCGCTGGGGCACGGTTTTGGTCGATTCGAAGACGCTGATGACCTCCCTGGACGGCGTGTTTGCCGCCGGCGATATCGTGCGCGGCGCCTCGCTGGTCGTCTGGGCGATCCGCGACGGGCGCGACGTGGCGACGACGATGCACCAGTATCTGAAGGCGAAGGCGAAGGCCGCGAAGGTGGCGGCGTGATGCGCCGGGCCACCTGCGTGCTGCTCGCGACGCTGATCGCGCTGCCCGCCGCTGCGCAGACGGCTGCCCCGTCTCCACCACCAGCCGCGATCGCGCCGGATGCCGAACGCCAGTCGCTGGGCACGCAGATCGCCGCCCGACTGTTTCCGGTCGGCACCTATCAGCGGATGATGACCGGCACGATGGACAAGCTGCTGGCCGGTGTGATGGGCAGCGTCGGCACGATGCCGATCGCGCAGCTCGCGACGATGGGCGGTCTTTCCACCGACGATGCCGCGGCGCTGCCGCCGGTGACGCTGGACCAGATCATGGCGATCTACGATCCGCATTATCAGCAACGCAGCCAGCTGCAGATGCGCGCGATGATGGCCGCGATGGGTGAGATGATGGGCCAGTTCGAGCCGCGGATGCGCTCCGCCCTGGCCGCCGCCTACGCCCGCCGCTTCACCGCCGCGCAGCTGCGCGAGATGAACGCCTTCTTCGCCACGCCGACGGGCGGCGCCTTTGCCGCCGAATCGATGACCATCTTCATGGACCCGGAAATGATGCAGGAGATGCAGGGGATGATGCCCGCCATCATCCAGCAGATGCCGGCACTCATGAAGAAGGTGCAGGCCGCGTCGGCGTCGCTGCCGCCGCCGCGCAAGCCGTCCGACCTGACGCCGGCCGAACGCGCGAAACTGGCGCGGCTGCTGGGCACCACCGAACAGAAACTGAAGGATCCGCCGGCCACCCTGGCGATCGAGGGAAACAAGTGATGACCGATCCCCGGACCGAGCAGCGCCAGTATCTCGCCGAACACGGCATGTATCGCCCTGAGTATGAGGGCGATGCCTGCGGCGTCGGCCTCGTCGCCGCGACCGACGGCAAGCCGTCGCGCCGCGTCGTCCAGTCGGCGATCGACGCGCTGAAGGCGGTGTGGCATCGCGGCGCGGTCGATGCCGATGGCAAGACCGGCGACGGCGCGGGCATCCACGTCGACCTGCCGGTGCGCTTCTTCGACGATTGCGTCGCCGCCTCGGGCCACAAATTGCTGCCCAACCGGCTGGCGGTGGGCATGGTGTTCCTGCCGCGCACCGACCTGGGCGCGCAGGAGACGTGCCGGACGATCGTCGAATCCGAAGTGATCGGCGCGGGCTACACCATCTACGGCTGGCGCCAGGTGCCGGTCGACGTCTCGGTCATCGGGATGAAGGCGCAGTCGACGCGGCCCGAGATCGAGCAGATCATGATCGCCGGACCGATGCCGGACGAGGCATCGGCCGAGGAGTTCGAGAAGAACCTGTACCTGGTCCGCCGCCGCATCGAAAAGCGCGTGATCGCAGCGCAGATCCAGGGCTTCTACATCTGTTCGCTGTCGTGCCGCTCGATCATCTACAAGGGGCTGTTCCTGGCGGAGAGCCTGTCGGTTTTCTATCCCGACCTGAACGACGCGCGTTTCGAAAGTCGCGTCGCGATCTTCCACCAGCGGTATTCGACCAACACCTTCCCGCAATGGTGGCTGGCGCAGCCGTTCCGCTGCCTGGCGCACAATGGCGAGATCAACACGATCCGCGGCAACAAGAACTGGATGCTCAGCCACGAAATTCGCATGGCCTCGATCGCGTTCGGGGAACATTCGGAGGATATCAAGCCGGTGATCCCGGCCGGCGCGTCCGATACCGCCGCGCTGGACGCCACGTTCGAGGCGATCTGCCGTTCGGGCCGCGACGCCCCCACCGCCAAGCTGATGCTGGTGCCCGAGGCGTGGCAGAAGAGCGCCGACACGCCCGAAAGCCATTCGGCGATGTACCAGTATCTCGCCTCGGTGATGGAGCCGTGGGACGGCCCGGCCGCGCTGGCGATGACCGACGGGCGCTGGGCGGTCGGCGGCGTCGATCGCAACGCGCTGCGCCCGCTGCGCTATACCGAAACCGCCGACGGGCTGCTGATCGTCGGATCGGAAGCCGGGATGGTCGTCGTCCCCGAAAGCACCATCGTCGCCAAGGGGCGGCTGGGGCCGGGGCAGATGATCGCGGTCGACCTGGCCGAAGGCCGCGTTCTGCGCGATCGCGAGATCAAGGACAAGATCGCCGCCGAGCAGGATTATGCCGCGATGATCGGCGAATTCTCGACGCTGGACGATCTGCCCCCCGCCCCCGCCGACAGCGTCACCCGCTACGACCGTGCCGAACTGACGCGGCGGCAGGTCGCCGCCGGGCAGACGATCGAGGACATGGAACTGATCCTGTCTCCGATGGTCGAGACGGCCAAGGAAGCGATCGGCTCGATGGGCGACGATACGCCGCTGGCGGTCATTTCCGACAAGCCGCGCCTCATCAGCCAGTTCTTCCGCCAGAATTTCGCGCAGGTCACGAACCCGCCGATCGACCCGCTGCGCGAACGCTATGTGATGAGCCTGAAGACGCGCTTCGGGAATCTCGCCAACATCCTCGATACCGAGGACCGGCGTGAGCGCGTGCTGGTGCTCGACAGCCCGGTGCTGACCTCCACCGACTGGGCGCGGCTGAAGGCCTATTTCGGCAATGCCGCCGCCGATATCGACTGCACGTTCGAGGCGAACGGCGGGCCGGAGAAGCTGCGCGCCGCGATCCAGCGCATCCGCAACCAGGCCGAACAGGCGGTGCGCGAGGGCAAGAGCGAGCTGTTCCTGACCGACGAGCATATCGGCCCCGATCGCGTCGCGATCCCCGGCGTGCTGGCGGCGGCGGCGGTGCACACCCACTTGGTCCGCCGCGGCCTGCGCTCCTACGCCTCGGTCAACGTGCGCGCGTCGGAATGCCTCGACACGCATTATTATGCGGTGCTGATCGGCGTCGGCGCGACGACCGTGAACGCCTATCTGGCCGAAGCGGCGATCGCCGATCGCCAGGCGCGCGGGCTGTTCGGCGACCTGTCGATCGAAGAATGCCTGAAGCGCCACAAGAAGGCGATCGAGGAAGGGCTGCTCAAAATCCTGTCGAAGATGGGGATTGCGGTCATCTCCAGCTATCGCGGCGGCTATAATTTCGAGGCGGTCGGCCTCAGCCGCGCGCTGGTCAACGATCTGTTCCCGGGAATGCCCGCCAAGATCAGCGGCGAAGGCTATGCGTCGCTCCATGTCAACGCCAGCGACCGGCACGAAGCCGCGTTCGACGGTATGGGTCCCGGGGGTGTCGCGACGCTGCCGATCGGCGGCTTCTACCGCCAGCGCCATACCGGGGAAGCGCACGCCTATTCGGCGCAGCTGATGCACCTGCTGCAGACCGCGGTGTCGACCGACAGCTATTCCAGCTACCTGCAATTTTCGCGCGGGGTGGCCGATCTGCCGCCGATCTACCTGCGCGACCTGTTGCAGTTCAACTTCCCCAAGGAAGGCGTGCCGGTCGACCAGGTCGAGGCGATCACCGAAATCCGCAAGCGCTTCGTGACGCCGGGCATGTCGCTGGGCGCGCTGTCGCCGGAGGCGCATGAGACGCTGGCGATCGCGATGAACCGCATCGGCGCGAAGGCGGTGTCGGGCGAGGGCGGCGAGGACAAGATCCGCTACCAGCCGTATGACAATGGCGACAACGCCAATTCGGTCATCAAGCAGATCGCCTCGGGCCGCTTCGGCGTGACCGCCGAATATCTCAACGCCTGCGAGGAGATCGAGATCAAGGTCGCGCAGGGCGCCAAGCCCGGCGAGGGCGGCCAGCTGCCCGGCTTCAAGGTGACCGAGTTCATCGCCAAGCTGCGCCATGCCACGCCGGGGGTGACGCTCATCTCGCCCCCGCCGCACCACGACATCTATTCGATCGAGGATCTAGCGCAGCTGATCTACGACCTGAAGCAGATCAATCCGCGCGCGCGGGTGTGCGTGAAGCTGGTCAGCTCGGCCGGGATCGGCACCGTCGCGGCGGGCGTGGCGAAGGCGCATGCCGACGTCATCCTCGTGTCCGGCCATGTCGGCGGCACCGGCGCGTCGCCCCAGACGTCGATCAAGTACGCGGGCACGCCGTGGGAAATGGGCCTGTCGGAGGTCAACCAGGTGCTGACGCTCAACGGCCTGCGCGGGCGGATCAAGCTGCGCGCGGACGGCGGGCTGAAGACCGGGCGCGATATCGTGATCGCCGCGATCCTGGGCGCAGAAGAGTTCGGCATCGGCACGCTGTCACTGGTCGCGATGGGCTGCATCATGGTGCGCCAGTGCCATTCGAACACCTGCCCGGTCGGCGTGTGCACGCAGGACGAGGCGCTGCGCGGCAAGTTCGTCGGCACGCCGGAAAAGGTCATCAACCTGATGACCTTCATTGCCGAGGAAGTGCGCGACATCCTGGCGCGGCTGGGCGTCCGTTCGCTCGACGAGATCATCGGCCGCACCGAATTGCTGCGCCAGGTCAGCCGCGGTGCCGAGCATCTTGACGACCTCGACCTGAACCCGATCCTCGCCAAGGTGGACGCCACCGACGCCGAGCGCCGCTTCAGCCTGTCCACCTTCCGCAACGAGGTGCCCGACAGCCTGGACGCGCAGATCATCAAGGATGCCGCGGCGGTCTTCTCCCGCGGGGAGAAGATGCAGCTGACCTATTCGGTGCGCAACACACACCGCGCGGTCGGCACGCGCCTGTCGAGCGAGATCACGCGCGCCTTCGGCATGTCGAAGCTGGCGGAGGGACATGTCACCGTCCGCCTGCGTGGCTCGGCGGGCCAGTCGCTGGGCGCGTTCCTGTGCAGTGGAATCACGCTGGAGGTGTTCGGCGACGCCAACGATTACGTCGGCAAGGGACTGTCGGGCGGAACGATCATCGTGCGCCCCGCCGTCTCCTCGCCGCTGGTCAGCCATGACAACACGATCTTGGGCAATACCGTCCTGTACGGCGCGACCGCGGGCAAGCTGTTCGCGGCCGGCCAGGCGGGCGAACGCTTCGCGGTGCGCAACTCGGGCGCCAATGTGGTGGTCGAAGGGTGCGGCGCGAACGGCTGCGAGTACATGACCGGTGGCATCGCGGTGCTGCTGGGCGAGGTCGGCGCCAATTTCGGCGCCGGCATGACCGGCGGCATGGCGTTCGTCTATGACGCGGCGGGCACTTTCGCCCGGCGCGCCAACCCGGAGAACATCGTGTGGCAGCGCGTCGCCTCCGCGCATTGGGAGGAGATACTGCGTGCGCTGATCGCGGAACATGCCGCGAGCACCGACAGCCGCTGGTCACGCGGGCTGCTGGAGGACTGGCAGCGCACGCTCGGCCATTTCTGGCAGGTGGTCCCGCGCGAGATGCTGTCGCGCCTCGCCCACCCGCTCGACGACAGCGAGGCGCTGGAAGCCGCGGAGTGAGGGGTTATCGTGCGGACCGGATATCGGTGCGCGCGACATCCTTCCGCTTCAGGATCGCCAGCACCGCCGACGCGCGAGCGCGTTCACGTCGGCAGCCCGCGCTCGCTCATCAGCCGGTGGATCGCGCGTTCGATCTCAGCGTGCTTGACGCTGATGCCCATACGCTTTCCATAACACGACGGGCCGGTTACCAGAACGGTCCGTATCGTATCGAGACCGCTTCCCCTCGCCCCATATTTGCGCCTAACAGCATCCGCTTATGTGGCAGCTCTACCAGTTCCCGCTGTGCCCCTTCACGCGCAAGCTGCGCACGCTCCTCAATGAAAAGGACGTGGGCTATCAGCTGGTGCGCGAAAATCCGTGGGAACGGCGCGATTCGTTCATCGACATGAATCCTGCCGGGCAGACCCCGGTGATGACCGATCACGAACGCGGCATCGTGCTGGTCGATTCGATGGCGATCTGCGAGTATTTCGAGGAGACGGTGGACCGCGTCGCGATGCTGAACGGCACCGCCACCAACCGCGCGGAAATCCGCCGTCTGGTCGCGTGGTTCGACACGCATTTCTATCGCGACGTCACCCAGCCGCTGCTCGACGAACGGATGGTCAAGCGGATCGCGCACCGCGCCGCCCCCGATGCCGCACGCCTGCGCGAGGCGATGAAGTCCGCGGTCGGGCATCTCGATTACATCGACTTCCTGCTCGACCACCGCAAATGGATCGCCGGCGCGACGATCAGCCTCGCCGATCTGGCCGCGGCGGCGCAGATTTCGGTCGCCGATTACCTCGGTGGGATCGACTGGACCGGGCACGCGCATACGAAGGCATGGTATTCCGCGTTCAAGAGCCGCCGCAGCTTCCGCCCGCTCCTGGCCGAGCGGATCAGCGGGATCGAGCCGCCGAACTATTACGAGAATCCGGACTTCTGATGCACGTCACCCACGATCCCGCCGCGGCGCCCGCGCCCGAGATCGCGTTCGACGATTTCCTGAAGGTCGACGTCCGCGTCGGCACGATCATTACCGCCGATCCGTTCCCGGAGGCGCGCAAGCCCGCGTTCAAGCTGACGATCGATTTCGGCCCGACAATCGGCGTGAAAAGGTCGTCGGCGCAGATCACCGAACATTATACGTGCGAGGCGCTGGTCGGGCGGCAGGTCGCCGCGGTGGTCAATTTCCCCCCGCGCCAGATAGGCAGGTTCGTGTCGCAGGTGCTGACGCTGGGCTTTCCTGATGCCGATGGGAAGGTCGTGCTGGTCACCCCGACCGTGGCGGTGCCGAACGGCGGGCGGCTGTTCTGATGCGTCAGGCGCATGGCCAACTGTCGATCGCGACGCGCGGCGCCGGGCTGGTGGAGATCACCCCGCAGGTCGCGGACTGGCTGGCGGCGCAGGCGATCGACGCCGGGCTGCTGACCGTCTTTTGCCGCCACACCTCCGCCTCCTTGCTCATCAACGAAAATGCCGCGCCGGCGGTGCAGCGCGACATCCAGCGCTATTTCGCGCGGATCGCTCCCGAATCGGGCGGCTATGAGCATGACGACGAAGGGCCGGATGACATGCCCGCGCACCTGCGCACCGCGCTGACGCAGGTGTCGCTCTCGGTCTCCGTCGCGGACGGCGCGATGGTGCTCGGCACGTGGCAGGGAATCTACCTGTTCGAGCACCGCGCCCGTCCCCAAACCCGCCACATCGCGCTGCACGTGATCGGGGAATAGGGCGGTCGCCTCCGTCCGTCGCATCAGCGAAAGCCGGGGCATCTGGCGGCTCCTGCGCTCGCGATCGCCACCAGATTCCAGCCTTCGCCGGGATGACACCTGTACTACGCCGGCTCCGCCAGCGTCAGGATCGACACCCCGATCGGCATCGGCACGCGCCCGACCAGATGCCGCTCCATCCCGAAGATCTTCTCGAACAGCGCGTTGACCGGCGCCGCCGGGGGTGAATCGTCGCTGTCGTCGCGCCCCGTCAGCCGCCCGGCGACGCGCGCCGCTGCGGCCAGCGGGAACAGCAGCGAGTTGAAATAGGTCAGCCCCCGCTCCTTCAGCCCCGCCGCGCGGATCGCCTTCACCAGCGCGCGCTTCGAATAGCGGCGGTGGTGATGGTTGACGACGTCGTGCGCGCTCCACAGCCACTGGTGTGCGGGCACCGCGATCAGGATCTTGCCGCCGGGCGCCAGGCATTCGCGCATCCCCGCCAGTGCTGCGACATCGTCCTCGATATGCTCGACCACGTCGAGCACCGCGATCAGATCGTAGGTGCCGCGCGGCACGCCGGTCAGCGCCGGCAGCGGCGCCTCGCCCACCGGGCGGCCCAGCCGTTGGCTGGCGATCGCGCGCGCGGCGGGATCGATCTCGATCGCGTCGACGGTGCCGAACTGCGCCAGCATCGGCAGATTGTGGCCGGTGCCGCAACCGATCTCCAGGATCGCGGCATCGGCGGGCAGCCGCGCCTCGCGCTCCAGGAAATCGGCCAGGATGTCGCGGCGCGCGCGATACCACCAATGGGTGGAATCATGCTCCGCCATGCGATCGTAGACGCGCCGGTCCATATTCTATCTGAAAACCCAGTTGCGTTGCAGCCAGAAGGTCAGCAGCGGCACCACCGAGACGGCGGGTACCAACGGCCACCACGTCGGGCCATGGAAGAAGGGGCCGGTCACCAGCACCCAGGTGAAAAGCTGCTGAAGCACGAACCCGAACAGCTGGACAAGGAAGAATCGCCGCGCCGTGCGCGCATTGCGCGTGCCATAGCCGCGGAAACTGACCGCGCCATGCGCGAACCGCCCGATCGCGGTCGCCGCCAGGAACGCGATCACCACCGCCAGATTGGGGTTCATGACATAGGTCGCCAGCGGCCAGTAGACCGCGGCATAGAAGGCGGTCATCGCCCCGCCCGTCAGGCCGAAGCGCACCAGCTGCCAGAAGGTCTCGCGCGTCGTCGCGCTGGCCAGAGAGGGGGAACGCACCACCGTTTGTCTTGTCCCCAACAACCTTGCTTGCCCTTTGCGGCGGCAGGCGTAAGCACATCGGCCGCAGGGCGCCTCTAATATCGCAAGCCCGGTGAAGGAAGCGTTTTGACCACCGATCCGATGCACCGCGCAGCCCGGCAGCTTGCCCCCCAGTTCGCCCGCCTGTTCGACCGCGAGTGGATCCGCCTGACGCTGGCGGCGTGGCTGGCAATCATGGCTTGGTATCTGGTCCAGCGCTGGCCCGCGATCCAGTGGCTGTCGCTGGGCGATACCGACGACAACATGCGGCTGATGCAGGTACGCGCCTGGCTGGCCGGACAGGGCTGGTTCGACCTGCGCAACTATCGGCTCAATCCGCCGGGCGGGTTTGATATCCACTGGTCGCGGCTGGTCGACCTGCCGATCGCGGCACTGATCCTCCTCTTCCGCCCGTTCGTCGGCGCGGTGGAGGCGGAGAAGCTGGCGTGCGGGATCGCCCCGATGCTGCCGATGGGGGTGACGCTGGTCGCAATGGGGGCGACGCTGCGCCGGCTGGTCGCACCGCTCGCCTGGCCGCTGGGCATCGCATTGTTCCTGGCGACGACGGTGTGCCTGGGCATGTACATGTCCGAACGGATCGACCACCACGGCTGGCAGCTGGCGATGCTGGCGGTCACCGTCGCGGGGCTGTGCGATCCGGCGCGCGCACGCGGCGGCGCGCTGGTGGGCATCGCCACCGCGGTATCCTTCACGATCGGGCTGGAGATGCTGCCGTATGCCGCGATGGCGGGCGCGATCATCACGCTGTCGTGGATCTGGGACGTGGCGGAACGCCCGCGGCTGGCCGCTTATGCGCTGACGCTGGGCGGCGGGATCGCGGCGGGCTATGCCGGCTTCACCTCCTACGCCAATCGGGTGCTGCGCTGCGACGCGCTGACCCCGGTATGGATGTCGACACTGGTGCTTGCCGCGGCATTGCTGCTGGCGCTGGCGTGGTGGTCGCCGCGACGCGCGGGGCTGCGGCTGGCGTTCGCGGTGGTGGCGGGCGCGGCGGTGGCGGCGTTCTTCGCACACACTTTCCCGCAATGCCTGGGCCGACCGGAACAGGTGTCGCCCGAACTGTACGATAGCTGGCTGTCGCATGTGCGTGAGGCGAAGCCGATCTACGCCCACCCGCTGCGTGTCGCGCTGCCGATCGTCGCGCTGCCGCTGATCGGGCTGATCGGGGCGGCGCTGGCGACGATCCGCGCGCGCCGCGATGCGCGGCTGCTGGGCTGGGCGTGCGTCGCCCTGTTCGGCGCCTTCGCCGCCTTGATGCTGCTGTGGCAGGCGCGCGCCGGGCCGGCGGCGCAGCTGCTGGCGATCCCCGGCGCGGCGGCGCTGATCTGGGCGATGGTGCCGTGGCTGATCGCGCCGCGCCATCGCATGGCGAAGGCGGCGGCGGCGGTCGCGGCGTTCGCCGTCCTGTCGGGCAGCCTGGTGCCGGTGGTGATCCGCTGGTTCGCGATCGATCCGCCCAAACCCTATGTCCAGCGGGTCAACCGCGCGACGGGGCGCTGCCTGACGATTCCGGCAATGGCCCCGCTCAACCGCTGGCCGGCGCAGACGATGTTCACCTTCGTCGATCTCGGCCCGCGGCTCATCACGCTGACCCATCACCGCGCGGTCGCGGGCCCGTATCACCGCAACGGCGATGCGATCCTGGACGTCCACCACGCTTTCGAACGATCGCCGGAAGAAGCGCGCGCGATCATGAAGCGCCACGGCGCGACGATCCTGCTGATCTGTCCGAACATGACCGAATCGACCAATTACCGTGCGGAGGCGCCCAAGGGATTCTACAGCCAGCTGGCGCACGGTGCGCGCTTCGACTGGCTGGAACCGATCCCGGTGCCGGGCCCCTCCCCGTTCCGGGCGTTCCGGATCGAATAGCGGGCCTGCCTCCGAGCCTGCCGTCCCGTCCCGGACCTGTCCAAGCTTTTCCTTCATGCCGGACCTGATCCGGCATCCAGCGTGCCGCGTACCCCTCAGGCGCTGATCCTGCTGAACGGTCGCCGCCGGGACTGCGCCGACGCGACGGGCGCAGCCGCTAGAGCGGTTTCCGACCGATCTAGCGCAGCTGCTCCATCACCCCGTCGATCACGAACTGCACCGCCAGCGCGGACAGCAATACGCCCAGCAGGCGGGTGATGACCGCCTCGATCTTGGCGCCCATGATCCGCATCAGCGGCCCCGCCGCCAGCAGCGCGGCCAGCATCAGCAGCAGGTTCGCGCCCAGCGCCGCCAGCACCACCGCCGACCGCTCGATCCCGTCGTTGCGCGACATCAGCAGCATGATCGTCGCGATCGATCCCGGCCCCGCGATCATCGGCATCGCCATCGGGAAGATCGATACGTCGTCGGCTTCCTCGGGCGAGATCTTCGACGCGCGGTCCTCGCGCCGCTGGGTGCGCTTCTCGAACACCATCTCCAGCGCGATGACGAACAACATGATCCCGCCCGCGATGCGGAAGCTCGCCAGCTCGATCCCCAGCCCGTGGAGCAGCGGCTCGCCGATGAACGCGAACAGCACCAGGATGATCGCCGCGACCACCACTGCACGGATCGCCATCGCGCGGCGATGCGCGGGCGATGCGCCCGACGTCAGCCCGGCGAAGATCGGCGCGCAGCCCGGCGGGTCGATCACGACGAAGAAGGTGACGAAAGCGGAGACGAACAGCTCGATCATGCGCGCGCCGTCACAAGCCGGCCGGGGCGGGCAGCCCGGCGCGCCGGCACGCGGCGACCAGCGTATTGCGCATCAGCACCGCGATCGTCATCGGTCCCACCCCGCCCGGCACCGGGGTCAGCGCGCCGGCCACCCCGGCGACCGCGGGGTCGACGTCGCCGACCAGCCCGGCCTCGGTCCGGTTGATGCCGACGTCGATCACCGTCGCCCCCGGCTTCACCCAGTCGGCCTTGACGAACCCCGGGATGCCGACCGCCGCGACGACGATATCCGCGCCGCGCACATGCGCCGCGACATCGCGCGTGCGGCTGTGGACGGTGGTGACGGTGGCGCTTTCCTTCAGCAGCAACGCGGCCATCGGCTTGCCGACAATGTTCGAGCGGCCGATCACCACCGCCTCCATCCCCGACAGGTCGGGGTGCAGGTCCTTCAGCAGCATCACGCACCCCAGCGGCGTGCACGGCACCAGCCCGTCGATCCCGGTCGCCAGCCGCCCGGCGTTGACCGGGTGGAATCCGTCGACGTCCTTGTCGGGGTCGATCCGCGTCAACACCGCGCGTTCGTCGATATGGCGCGGCAGCGGCAGCTGGACCAGGATGCCGTCGACCGTATCGTCGGCGTTCAGCCGGTCGACCAGCGCGATCAGCGCGTCCTCGCCGGTGTCGGCGGGCAGGCGGTGCTCGAAGCTTTCCATCCCCGCCGCCACCGTCGCCTTGCCCTTCGACCGGACATAGACGGACGAGGCGGGGTCCTCCCCCACCAGCACCACGGCCAGTCCGGGCCTGCGCCCGGCGCGCGCGGTGAATTCGGCCGCCGCATCGCCCACGCGGGCGCGCAAGGTGGCGGCAAAGGCTTTTCCGTCGATGGGGCGTGCGGTCATGACGCGGGCGCATAGAGCGAAGCGGCGATCCGCGCCAGAGCGGTCGCATCGCCCGCGATCGTCAGCCGCTTCACCCGCGCGGTCTGCCCCGCCACCAGCGTCACCGCGCGGCGCGGAACGCCGAAATGCTTTGCCACCAGCGCGACCAGCGCCTCGTTCGCGGCGCCGTCGACGGGCGCCGCCGCCAGCCGCGCGGCCAGATGCTCCGCCGTCCCAGCGGTCAGCGCGTCGCGCCCGCCGCGCGGCGTGACGCGCACCGCGATCGCGATGCCGTCGCCGGTCTCGCGCCAGGCGCTCAGATTGCGGCGCCGCCCGACATCACGCTGACCGCGATGTTGTTGAGGATGATGTTAAGGATGACCAGCAGCAGCAGGACCACCATCGGCGCGAAATCGATCCCGCCGGTGGCCGGCAGGAAGCGGCGGATCGGCCGGTACAACGGCTCGGTCACGCGGTCCAACCCCTCGTGCAGCGAACGGATGAACGGGCTGGAGGTGTTGATGATGTTGAACACGATCAGCAGCGACAGGACGAACTGGATCAGGATGACCCAGCGCACGACCTGGAAGATCACCTGAAGGATCTGGATGATGGTAAGCGTCAGCACGCCGGGCGTCTCCGAAAAGGTGTGTCGCACATATAAGGCACCAGATACGCCGGGGACTAGCCCTTGCGGATCAGCGTACCTGCACCGCGCTTGGTGAAGATTTCGAGCAGCATCGCATGGGGCACGCGCCCGTCGAGTACCACCGCCGCATCGACCCCCGATTCGACCGCGGCGACGCAGGTTTCCAGCTTGGGGATCATGCCCCCGCTGATCGTCCCATCCTCGCGCAGCGCGCGGACCGCGGCGGGGTCCAGATCGGACAGCAACTGCCCCTGCTTGTCCAGCACGCCCGCCACGTCGGTCAGCAGGAAGAATCGCGACGCGCCCAGCGCCGCCGCGATCGCGCCGGCCATCGTATCGGCATTGATGTTGTAGGTGTGGCCGTCCGCCCCGATGCCGATCGGCGCGATCACCGGGATGATCCCCTCGCGGCTCAGCGAATCGATGATCCGCCGGTCCACCGCCACCGGTTCCCCGACGAAGCCCAGGTCGACGTTGCGCTCGATCCCCTGCAGCGGGTCCGGCTGGTTGCGTCCGACCTTCTCGGCCTGCACCAGCCCGGCGTCCTTGCCGGAAATGCCCACCGCACGCCCGCCGGCGCGGCCGATCCAGCCGACGATTTCCTTGTTGATCGATCCGGCCAGCACCATTTCGGCGATCTGCGCGGTTTCGGCGTCGGTGACGCGCAGCCCGTCGACGAACCGCGATTCGACCCCCAGCCGCTTCAGCATGCTGCCGATCTGCGGCCCGCCGCCGTGGACGACGACCGGATTGATGCCGATCGCCTTCAACAGCACGACGTCCTCGGCGAAATCGGCCTGCGCCTCGGGATCGCCCATCGCATGGCCGCCGTATTTCACGACGAAGGTCTTGCCCGCATAACGCTGGAGGTACGGCAGCGCCTCGACGAGCGTCTCGGCCTTCAGCGCGGGGGAAAAAGTGGCGTCGGTCATCGCCGCGCCATAGGGGCAAGCGGGGTCAGCCGTCCAGCCGCCGTCCCAGGCTGACCATCAGGTAGATCAGCGGCGGCACCAGCGCGATCGACAGTACGACCTTCGCCAGCATCTGTCCCGCCATCAGCCAGCCGATCGCCGACAGCCCGAAGGCGATCGAAATGAACAGCACCGAATCGACGATCTGGCTCAGCGCGCTGGCGGTCGCGGCGCGGAACCACAGCAGCCGCCCGCCCTCGCGCCCCTTCAGCCACGAAAAGATCGTGACGTTCAGCGTCTGCGACACGCCATAGGCGACGATCCCGCCCGCCCAGATCCACGGCGTGGCGCCCATCATCTGATTGAACGCGGCCAGATGCCCCGGGTCCATCTCCGGCGCGGGCGGCAGGACCAGCACGATCAGCGTCAGCGCCATCGAGATCAGCAGCGGCACGAACCCGATCAGCACCAGCCGGTTGGCGACCGCGCGGCCATGCAGTTCGGCGACCGCGCTGGAGGTGACGACCAGCAGCAGGAACGCGAAGATCCCCGCCTCCACCGCCAGCGGCGGCAGCCCGAACACCGGCCCCAGCCGCGAGATCGGGCCGAGCGACACCTGCTTGTTGCCCAGAACCCCGGCGATGCACACCATCCCGCCGTAGAAGATCGAGAAGGCGAACAGCGATGGCGGGATGTGGGATCGCGGGATCGGCGGGGCGGCGGCAGGTTCCATAACGTTACCTAGCGGATACGGTCCGGGAGCGACAAGATACCCCCGGCGCGCGTCGTCACTCGCCGTCGGCTGCAGGCGCCTCTGCATCGCCCCCGGCCGGACGCTCGAACCACGCCTCGACCGGGCCGGTCAGCTTGATGGTCAGCGGGCGGCCGCGGCGGTCCATCTTCTTGCCCAGCGCGACGCGGATCCAGCCTTCGGAGATGCTGTATTCCTCGACGTCGGTGCGCTCGGCGCCCTTGAAGCGGATGCCGACGCCGCGTTCCAGCGCCGTCTGGTCGAAATACGGGCTGCGCGGGTCGATCGACAGATGGTCGGGAGGGGTATCGCTCATGGCGCGCGCTGTTGCCGCAATCGCGCGGCGACCGCCACAAAAAACGGCACGGGAACCGTCGCCCCCGTGCCGTCCTGCCGTTTACCAGCCGTATCCGTAATAGCCACGCGGCGCGTTATAGTAATAATCGCGCTCATAGACCCGCGGCGGGGGGGGCGGCGCATAGTAACGCTCGCGGTACACCACAC
>NZ_LSJO01000247.1:0-950 GCF_001556735.1 Sphingomonas sp. CCH9-F2
GGGACGGTGACCGCCAGTTCGGTGCCCGCGGGCAGCGCGGTCTTCAGCGTGCGCAGGAACGCCAGATAGTCGCGCATCGCGCCCTCGGGAAGCGCCTCGAAATCCATCACCACGCCGCCCTGGCGGCGCTGCTTGACCATCAGCGCCAGCTTGCGCGCGAAATCGTCGCGCTGCGCAGGATCGCGCAGCAGCGCCGCGGCGCTCGCGCCGTCCCATTCGGACGCCCCGAAATTCTGCACCATCGGCAGCACCTTGGGCGGGCGCGGCATGGCGGCGATCATCCGGTCGAACGGGGCGTCCTCCTCGACCGAGACCTGGTGGCGCGGGCCGCTGACGCTGATCAGCGCGGGCACGACCCAGTCGAGCGAGCCGACGTGCCGGCGGAGCGAGGCGATGCTGGTGTCGTCGCCGGGGACGTAGAAACCGATGCTGAGCGGGGTGTGCGGATCCTTCGCCGCGCGCAGCGGCAGCCAGCGCGCCAGACCGTGCGGCTTCACCGCGCCGCGCGCGGCGGCGGCGCGCGGTTGCGGCAACGGCAGCGCGATGTCGCGGCGCGGCGACATCGACAGCAGCGTGGTCGCGAACAGCACCGCCGCCAGCACGACGATGGCCAGCAGCGCGGCCAGGACACGCTTCGACCGGCGGCTGCGCCGGCCGGTCGGATCGAAGAAGATCGGTGCGGCCATGGCGTCAGCCCTGCGGCCGGTCGGTGCCGGCGGCGCGGCGGGAAGCGATGCGGTTCATGATACCCCGGTTCGTCTGCTGCCGGCCATGTGCCGACGGTCGCCGGCCTAACCCTAGCGCGATGGAATGCCGCTGGGCACCGCCTTAATTCTTCGTCATGATCCGGCCCGTCACGATCCGCCCAGCCAGCCGGACCGGTACCAGCGCCGCAGTGTCGGCAGCCGCGTCAGGTCGCAGCCGCAGCGGCGGCAGCGGGCGTGCTGGAC
>NZ_LSJO01000248.1:0-2407 GCF_001556735.1 Sphingomonas sp. CCH9-F2
TACGTGACGCGGCGGTTTCGCGCGGCTATGGCGACGCCGCGATCCTTCGTGATCGATAAGCTCCGTTCCGACGACGCCCGACAGGGAAACATACATGACCAAGTTGCTGACCGCCCTCGCGCTTCCCGCCGCCGTCCTGGCGGTGGCCTATCCCGTGGCCGCTGCCGCGCCGCAGTTCGACACGCCGGCGCCGGTAGCGTTCATGGAAGACCTGTCGTCCGGGGCGATCCTGTACGCAAAGGATGCCGACCGGCGGATGCCGCCCGCCTCGATGGCGAAGATGATGACCGTCTACACCGCATTCGAGATGATCAAGGCGGGCGACCTGAAGCTGGATGCCGAGTTTGAGGTCCGGCCGGAGACGTGGCAGAAATGGCATGGCCCGTCCGCGGGTTCGACGATGTTCCTGTCGTCGGGTGAGCGGGTGTCGGTCGCGAACCTGCTGTACGGCATCGTCACGCTGTCCGGCAACGATGCCTGCGTCGTGCTGGCTGAAGGGATTTCGGGGACGGAGCAGGCGTTCGTCGAGCGGATGAACGAGAATGCGAAGAAGCTGGGCCTGACCAACAGCCATTTCGGCACGTCGAACGGCTGGCCGGACGGCGGCGTCACCTATGTCACCGCGCGCGATCTGGCGAAGCTGGCGGCGGGGACGATCGAACAGCATCCCAAGCTGTACAAGCAATTCTATTCGCGGCGCGATTTTACCTGGGGCAAGACGCTGGGCGGCGGCCAGGCGATCACCCAGGCCAATCGCGACCCGCTGCTGGGCCGCGTTGCCGGTGCCGACGGGCTGAAGACGGGCCATACCGAGGAGGCCGGCTACGGCTTCACCGGGTCGGCGGAACAGAATGGACGCCGGCTGGTGATGGTGCTGGCGGGGCTGACCAGCTTCAATCAGCGTGCTGCCGAATCGGTACGGTTCATGGAATGGGGCTTTCGCGCATGGCAGTCGCGCCCGGTGGTAAAGGCCGGCCGCACCGTCGGCACCGCCGATGTCCAGATGGGCAGCGCCAGCGAAGTGAAGCTGGTGGCGCCCAAGGATCTGAAGGTCACCGTGCCCAGCGGGACGCGCCCGCAGCTGGCGGGCAAGATCGTCTATGACGGGCCGATCAAGGCACCGATCAAGCAGGGCGCGCATATCGCCGACCTGGTGGTGTCGGCGCCGGGGCTGCCCGAGCAGAAGGTGCCGCTGGTCGCTGGCGAGGACGTGGGCGAGGCCGGTTTCTTCGGTCGCGCCTGGGCCGGGCTGACGGGCCTGTTCGGATGACCGAGGGACGCTTCCTCAGCCTGGAGGGCGGGGAAGGGGCCGGCAAGTCGACGCAGGCGCGCGCGTTGGCGGATGCGTTGGCGGCGCGCGGCGTCCATGCCGTCATCACCCGCGAACCGGGCGGCAGCGCGGGCGCGGAGGCCATCCGGACGCTGTTGATGGAGGGCGAGGCGACGCGGTGGAGCGCGCATAGCGAGGCGTTACTGTTCGCCGCCGCGCGCGCCGACCATGTCGAAAAGGTCATCCGTCCGGCGATGGGTGCCGGCAATTGGGTGATTTGCGACCGTTTCATCGATTCGACGCGCGCCTATCAGGGCGTGGCCGGTGGGCTGGAGGATGCCGCGATCCTGGCGCTGCACGCCTTCGGATCGCGCGGGCTGCTGCCCGACCGCACCTTCCTGCTGGCGCTGCCGCCGGAGGAAGGTGCGGCGCGGGCGGCGACGCGCGACGGCGCCGCCGCCGATCGCTTCGCCGCACGAGGTGAGGATTTCCATGTCGCGGTCGCCGGCGCCTTCGACGGGTTCGCCGCGCATGAGCCGCAGCGCTTCCGGCGGATCGACGCGACCCGCCCGGCTGAGGCGGTGACGGCGGCGATCCTCGCCGATCTGGCGGACTGGCTGCCGTGACCGCCCTGCGCGGACAGGATGCCGCGATCGAGGCTTTCCTGTCCGCCAGCGCGGGCGGGGCGATCCATCATGCCTGGTTGCTGGCCGGACCGCAGGGCATCGGCAAGGCGACGTTCGCGCGTGCCGTCGCGCTGCGCCTGCTGGCGGAGGGCATGACGCCGGGCGCGTTGCCGCCGGGGCTGGATGTCCCTGCATCGCATCAGGCTGCGCATTTGTTCGCCGCGGGGACGCACCCCGATTATCGCGAGCTGCGCCGCCTGCCCAAGAAGGATAGCGGCAAAAGCGGCGCGGACGAGGAACTGGCACGCAGCATCACCATCGATCAGGTGCGCGCCCTCGGCCCGTTTCTGGGAACCGCGCCGTCGATGTCGCCGCGACGCGTGATCGTAATGGATGCAGCCGACGATCTGGAGCGCCCCGGCGCATCCAACGCTCTGCTCAAGAACCTGGAGGAGCCGCCGGCGGGCACGGTGTTCCTGCTGGTCAGCCATGCGCCGGGGCGCTCCAGATC
>NZ_LSJO01000249.1:0-3269 GCF_001556735.1 Sphingomonas sp. CCH9-F2
GGCTCAGGATGCCCCCGCGGCGGCGGACGCGCGCGGCGACGTCGTCGTCATCGGCAAACGGCTGCGCGGATCGGCGATCGGCGAGGTCGCGCCGGTCGCCGCGCTCGACGCGCAGGCGTTGCGCGCGCTGGGTGCGAGCAACATGAAGGAACTGGCCGACCGGCTGAAGCCTCTGGCACAATCGGTGACGGGGGAAGACCCCGCCTATCTGCTCAACGGGCGGCGTATCTCAGGCTTTGCGGAGGTGCAGAACCTGCCGCTCGAGGCGATCGAGCGGACCGAGATATTGTCCGAACAGGACGCGCCGCGCTTCGGCTTCTCGCCGACGGTACGGGTGATGAACGTCATCACGAAGAAGCATTTCCGCGCGCTGTCGACGGTGCAGGTCAGCGGCACGACCACGGCCGGCGGCGGGGCGACCAGCTATAGCGAGGCCACGGCGACGCGGATCGACGATGCGCGGCGCGCGTCGCTGACCCTGTCCTATTTTCACTTCACCCCGGTGCTGCAATCGCAGCGCGATATCGCGGCCGATCCGGACACGCCGTTTTCGCTGGCCGGGACGGTGGCGCGCGCCGACGGGGGCAGCATCGATCCGCGGCTGGACGCGCTGGCGGGGCGTACAGTGACGCGCGCGGCGGTGCCCGCCGACCCGGCGCTGCGCGGCGTGCCGGCCGCCTATCGCGCGGCGGCAGGATCGGCGGACATCAACCCCTATCGCACGCTCCAGTCGCGGGTCGACACGCTGCGCATCGACGGGACGATCGGCGCGCCATTGAGCCGTACCGTCGATGCCTCGCTCAACATCAATGCGGAGGGGCAGCGGCAGGGCGCATTGACCGGGCTTGCGCCGGTGACGCTGGCGGTGCCGGCGGGCAACGGTGCGCTGCCGTTCGGCGACGACCTGCTGCTGTCGCGCTTTCTGCCGGGCGATCCGCTGCGGCAGCGCGCGACCAGCCTGACGCTGCACGCGGGCGCGACGGTGCAAGGTGGCTGGGGCGACTGGGCGTGGAACGTCACCGGCAACTACGACCGCGCGCGGCAGGCGGTGCGATCGGATCAGGCACTGGCCCCCGGTGAGTGGCAGTCGGCCGTGACCGCCGCCGCCGATCCGTTCGCCGCGCCGCCCGCCGGCGCCGCGACGCGCATCGCGGTCGCCAGCCGCACCGTGACGACCACGGTCGGCGGCAAGGCGGTGGCGAGCGGTCCGGTGCTGCGCCTGCCCGCCGGGCGGGTGCAGATGACGCTGGCGGCGGGCTTTGCCCGATCGGCAAGCGCTCCGACGGGTGGGCAGGGGCCGGCGGCGGCGCTGACGCGCACCAGCAGCGATGCCAGCGTCACCGCGATCGTCCCGATCGCCTCGGCAGAGCGCGGCGCGCTGGCCTTCGTGGGTAAATTGTCGGCGAACGGCACGATCGGGATGGCGGACGTATCGGATTACGGACGGCTTACCAGCAGCAGCTACGGCCTTGCCTGGGCGCCGGCACGCCCGGTTCAGGTCACGCTGTCGGTCAGCGATGCCGCGACCGCACCCGCGATCGTACTGCTGACCGCGCCGTTAGTGACGACCCCCAACGTGCCGGTGTTCGATTTCCTGACCGGGCAAAGCGTGCTGGCGACGACGACGATCGGCGGCAATCCGGCGCTGGCCGCGGAACGGCGGCGGGTGACCACCGTCGGCGTGACGGTGTCCCCGGTCAAGGCGCGCGAATGGCGCATCGGCCTGTCCTATGTCGACACCCGTATCCGCAACCAGGCGTTCGCGCCCAACGATGCCAGCGTTGCGTTGCAGCGCGCGTTCCCCGCGCTGTTCGGGCGCGACGGCGCGGGGACGCTGATGACGCTGGACCTGCGGTCGCTGAACCTGGCGCGCGAGCGGGAGCGCAAGCTGTTGCTGACCACCGACCTGTCGACGCCGCTGGGGCGCAAGCCGCCCGAGCCGGCGAAGCGTGCCGAGGGGGACACCACCACCCCGCCGCCGCCGCCGCCGAAACCCCGCCCGACGTTGTTCGTGAACGGCACGGTGACGTACCGGCTGGACGACCGGGTGACGCCGCGCGACGGGCAGGCCCCGCTGGACCTGCTGGCGGGTGACACGCTGGACGGGACCGGCGGGCGACCGCGCTGGCAGCTGGACGGGACGGTCGGCGGCGCGATCGGGCCGGTGACCCCCGGCGTCTACGCGCGGATCCAGGGACCGACGCGCGCGCGCAGCACGATCGCGGCATCGGACCTTTCCTATTCCGGGCGGACGTGGCTGACCGCCTACGTCACGCTCGACGCGGGCGCGCTGGTGGCGCGTCCGTGGGCGAAGCGACTGTCGGTGGCGCTCGTCGCCGAAAACCTGCTCAACAGCCGCATCGCGGTGCGCGACCGCACCGGGGCGACCCCCTATCGCTACCAGCCGGGGTTGATCGACCCGCTGGGACAGCAGGTGCGGATCATGGCGCGCAAATTGTTCTGAGGGGTCAGCCCGCGGCGGCGACGATCGCGTGCCAGCCGGCTTCGTCGACGACGCGGATGCCGAGGTCAGCGGCCTTCTTCGCCTTCGACCCCGCGCCGGGGCCGGCGACGACCAGATCGGTCTTCTTCGACACCGATCCGGCGACATGCGCGCCCAGCGCCTCGGCCTGCGCCTTCGCCTCGTCGCGGCTGAGCGTTTCCAGCGTGCCGGTGAAGACGACGGTCTTGCCCGACACGTCCGATGCGCGCGTCTCGACGGCAAAGGGCGGGGGTGTCACCTGCGTCAGCAGATCGTCCCACACCGCGCGATTGTGCGGTTCGTGGAAGAAATCGGCGAGTGCATGGCCGACCGCGGCGCCGACATTCTCGACCCCGATCCGCTCGGCCAGCGCCTTGTCGAGGCGGGTGCGGTGGCGCGCCTCGGTCTCGCCCAGCACCGCCGCGGTGTCCGCACGCAGCGCGATCAGCTCGTCGGCCAGCGCGGCGATCGCGGGAAGCGTGACGTAGCGTTTCATCAGGTCGCGCGCGGTGACGATGCCGATGTGGCGGATGCCCAGCCCGAACAGCAGCCGCGCGGCATCGGGCTCGCGCCGCGCGTCGATCGCCGCGAAGAGCGCGTCGACCGATTTCGCCTGCCATCCCTCGCGCCCCACCAGTTCGTCGCGATGCGCGGCGAGGCGGAAGATATCGGCCGGCTCCGCGATCCAGCCAAGATCGAGGAATTCGGTCAGCGTCTTCTCGCCCAGCCCGTCGATGTCGAGCGCGCTGCGGCTGACGAAATGCTTGAGCCGCTCCAGCCGCTGCGC
>NZ_LSJO01000025.1:0-3345 GCF_001556735.1 Sphingomonas sp. CCH9-F2
GCGCTGCTCGGCTTCGCGCGCGGGGGGGCGGGGCGGGTCGCCGTCTGCGGCATCGATCCGCGCGCCGATCCGGACGGTGCGCGTCGCCACATCGCCTATCTGCCGGAAAACGTTGCGCTCTACGATCATCTCTCCGCCGTCGAGAATGCCGATTACCTGCTGGCGCTCAGTGACGAGCGCAAGGGGCGGGAGGCGATCACCGATGCGCTGCAGGCGGCGGGCTTGCAGGAGCGGGCGTGGGACCAGCGGCTCGGCGGCTTTTCCAAGGGGATGAGGCAGAAGGTGGCGATCGCGGTCGCGCTGCTGCGCGCGGTGCCGGTGCTGCTGCTCGACGAGCCGACCTCCGGCCTCGACCCCCGGGCCACGGCGGACTTCAACGCGCTGGTCGCCGCGGTGCGCGACCGCGGCACCGCGGTGCTGATGGTCACGCACGATCTGTTGAGCGCGGTGGACGTCGCCGACGAGATCGCGTTCCTGGAAGCCGGGCGCGTCGCGCACCGCGTCGTCGCGAGCGGTCCCGACCGGTTCGACGTGCGCGCGCTCCACGCGCGGTTCCAGGTCGCCAGCGTCGGACGCGCGGCGTGAGGATCGTCCGCCTGATCGCGCGCGACGAATTGCGGCTGATGCTGCGCAACCGCGTCGCATTGATCGCCTTCGCGCTGATCGTGCTGCTGACGCTGGTCGCGGTGGCGAGCAGCTGGTCGCACCAGCGTGCCGCCGCCGATCTGCGCGCGCGCCACCAGCATGAGGCCGAGCACGCCTTCGACGCGCAGCCCGACCGGCATCCGCACCGGATGGTGCATTACGGCCACTTCATCTTCCGCCCGCTGGGGCCGCTGGCCGCGTTCGATCCCGGCGTCGACGCCTTCACCGGCAGCAGCATGTTCCTCGAAGGCCACCGGCAGAACACCGCCAATTTCGGTGATGTGCGGCAAAGCTCGCTGCTGGTCCGGTTCGGGCAGCTGACCCCCGCCTTCGTGCTCCAGATCGTGGCGCCGCTGCTGCTGATCTTCCTCGGCTTCGGCGCGCTGGCACGCGAAACGGAACGCGGCACGCTCGGCCTGCTGATGCTGCAAGGCGCCTCGCGCGGGCAGGTCGTGGCCGGCAAGCTGCTGGCGCTCGGCACCGTCGCGGTCGCCGCCGCGCTGCCGGCGATGCTGGGGCTGGTCGCCATCGCCGGACAGCCCGGCGCACTGGCCCTGCCGATGCTGGTGATCGCGCTCGGCTACCTCCTCTATCTCGGGTTGTGGACGGTGCTGATCCTGCTGGTTTCGGCACTGGTGCGACGCAGCCGCGACGCACTGCTCGCGCTGGTCGCCCTCTGGGCGGTGACCACGGTGCTGCTGCCGCGCGCCATGCCGGATGTCGCCGCCAACGCCGTGCCGCTGCGCAACCGGCTCCAGACCGATGTCGCGATCGCGCGCGATCTGCGCGGTCTCGGCGACAGCCACAATCCCGACGACCCGCATTTCGCGCAGTTCAAGCAGGGGCTGCTCGACCGCTACAAGGTCACCCGCGTCGAGGACCTGCCGTACAACTACAAGGGCCTGCTGGCGGTCGAGGGCGAGCGGCTGACGTCGGGGCTGTTCGACCGTTATGCCGCCGAAAGCTATGGCGCACAGGCGCGGCAGAACGGGCTGGTCGCCGCGAGCGGCCTGCTCAGCCCCGCGATCGCGCTGCGCGGACTGTCGATGGCCGCGGCCGGCACCGATTTCGCCGCGCACCGCCGCTTCCTCGAACAGGCCGAGCGCTATCGCTACGCGCTGGTGCAGCGGCTGAACCGGCTGGAGGCCGAGGCGGTCAGCTATGCGAACGACACTGCGACCGACGCCGGCGCGGATCGCCGCAAGCGGATCGCGGCCGCGAACTGGCAGGCGATCCCCGACTTCCGCTTCGTCGCGCCGAGCGGCGCCATGCTGGTCCGCGGCGCGCTGCCCGGCCTGACCCTGCTGGCCTTGTGGCTGGTGGTGGCCGTGGCGCTGCTCGCCCTTGCCACCCGCCGCCTCGGAGCACGTCGATGACCCTGTGGACCCACGAGCTGCGCCTGCTGCTGCGCCAGCGGCTGAGTGCGTTCGCGCTGGTGCTGCTCGCGCTGCTCGGCGCGGCGGCGGTCGCGGCCGGCATGGCGGAGATCGCGCGGCAGCGCGCCGCGATCGCCGCGGTCCCGGCCGCGCAGGCGCAGGATATCGGCGCGGTCGCCGATTATGTCGGCCGCAGCAAGGACGCGGGAAGCGCGGCGTATTACAGCTTCCATCCGACATGGGATCCGCCCGCGCCGCTGGCGTTCGCGGCGCTTGGCATGCGCGACGTGTCGCCGTTCATCCTGCGGGTGCGCGCGCTGGGGCTTGAGGCGCAGATCTACGACGGCGATACGTTCAATCCCGAACTGGCGCTGCCGGGGCGCTTCGATTTCGCCTTCGTGCTGGTGTTCCTGGCACCGTTGTTCGTCATCGCGCTGTTCCATGATCTCGTGTCGGGCGAGCGTGAGGCCGGGCGGCAGCGAACGCTGGAGGCGCTGCCGCGCGGGGGCGCCGCGCTGTGGCGGCGGCGGACGCTACTGCGGCTCGCGCTGCTGTGGTCGGCACTGGGCCTCCCCTTCGCGATCGCGGCCGTTGTCGAAGGGGTCGCGGTCGGTCCGATCCTCATCGTGCTCGTGGTGACTCTCGCCTACCTGCTGTTCTGGATCGCGCTCGCCGCGCTGGTCGGGCGGTTCCGCTGGAGCTCGGTCGCCAACGCCGCCACGCTGGCGGCGCTGTGGCTCGTGCTGGTGCTGATCGTGCCGACGCTCGGCAACGTCGCGATCAATCGTGCGGTGCCGATCGCGCAGGGCGCGGAGATCGCGCTGGCGCAGCGCGAGGCGGTCAATCACGCATGGGACATCCCGCGCGAGGACACGATGCGACGCTTCTACGCCGCGCACCCCGAATGGGCGGACTCACCCCCGCTCGGGCCTGATTTCCACTACAAATGGTACCTCGCCTTCCACCAGAATGCCGATGAAGGCGTGGCCGGGCAGGTGCGCGCGTATCGCGATGGCCTGGAGCGGCGCGACCGGGCGGGGCGCGCGCTCGGCTGGGTGCTGCCCTCCGTCGGGGTCCAGGGGCTGCTCACGCGGCTCGCGCGCACCGACCTGGCCGGACAGCTTGCGTATCAGGATCGCATCCGCGCCTTCCACGCGCGGCTGCGATCCTTCTATTACGGCTATCTCTTCCACGACCGGCCGTTCGGCAAGGCGGACTTCCGCCGCGCGCCGCGCTTCGACGACGGCGTCGCGGAGTGACCGCGCGTCAGTTCGGCTCGCGCGCGATCGGGTAGCGCAGCGGGTAGGGGTGTCCTGGCCCCGCC
>NZ_LSJO01000250.1:0-727 GCF_001556735.1 Sphingomonas sp. CCH9-F2
GCCTGGTCCAGCGACACTTCCTCGCGCAGCAGCTCGACCAGACCCGCGCCCTTCGATCGTTCGCCCAGCACCTCGCTCATCGCCGCGCGGCGCACGTCGCATTCCAGCACCAGGGTGCGCGCGTTGTTGATCGCCAGCGTCCGCGCGAAGGCGAGCGCGGTGGTCGTCTTGCCCTCGGCCGGCAGCGCGGAAGTGATCGCGATCACCTTGTGCGGCAATTGCCCGCGCACGCCGACGATCGAGGCGCGGGCGTTGCGCAGCGATTCGGCGAACAGTGACGTCGGCTTTTCCAGCAGCAGGTCGGCCGGATTGGCGAAGCCCGTCACCTTGGGCACCGCCGCGATCATCGGCAGGCCGAGGCGGCTCTGCACTTCCTCGGACGTGCGCATCCCGGCGACCAGCATCTCCTGGATGAAGATCACGCCCGCACCCGCGCCCAGACCCAGGATCAGCGACAGCGCGAACAGCAGTGGCTTGTTCGGCCAGCTGGGCTTCGTCGGCACCTGCGCGGCGTCGACGATCTCGGCCTGCGCGATCTGGTTCTGCGCCGACTGGGTGCTTTCCAGCGACAGCTGCGACATGCGCTCATATTGCGCGCGCTTGGCCGCGGCCTCGCGTTCCAGGCTGTCGGCCAGCACCGCGTTGCGGGTGTTGCTGGCCTGTTGCGATTCCAGCCGGCCCATCGCGCCGCGCAAGCTGTCGGAGCGCGCCTGCGCCGCTGCGGCGG
>NZ_LSJO01000251.1:0-1724 GCF_001556735.1 Sphingomonas sp. CCH9-F2
GTGCTCGGCGGCGATGGTCATGGTGCTGAAGAAGCCGAATTCCTGAGGGCTTATGGGGCCAAGGTCACGCTTCTGGCCGAACGCTCGCTCGATCTTGGGCCGACCGAACTTGCCAAGCTGGACCAGCAGGGCATTGATGTCGCCCCCTCGCCTGTCGGGCAGTTGCGTCTTGGCGAGTGTGTCGAGGTGAGGCTGGCCAATGGCTTGGAGCTACAATTCGACACGCTTTACCCCGCACTCGGCTCATCACCTCGGACGCGGCTTGCCTCTTTGCTCGGAGCACAGCTCAGCGAATCCGGGTGCGTGCTAACCAATGCCCACCAACAAACCTCGGTTAAGGGTCTCTACGCAGTCGGCGACGTCGTGGAAGGGCTCGATCAGATCAGCGTCGCAGCCGGACAAGCGGCGATCGCTGCGACCGCAATTCATAACCTGTTGCGCGACCGCGACAGTGGATTGTCATCCGCCCTCGCCGGGCTGTATTCCGCTCGGAGCGTACCGCCGACGTAGCGGGAGCCATTGGCGGTGCGACGAGCGAACACCGCCAACAAAGCGCTGATCGCCGGCTCGCTTGTCATCTTCTTCGGCTGCTTCGCGCTTATTCGTATCCACACGACGATCGGCGACACGGCCTTTCTCCGTTCGATGATCCCGTACCACGATCCCGTGGCTCGCGCGCGAGTGCATCGAGACAGTGTGCTATTATCAGGGTCGGGGTTCCTCGACACGCCCGAGCGGAGCCGGGATCGCTGGCGGCATCCTACGGCACGAAGGTCGGCGCTGCCGCATTCTCCTTCGAACCGCGCCAACACGCGAGCGGCTACTAAGCGTCGGGCCCCTCAGAACGCCAAGTGGTTTATTCCGCCATGCATGAAGGTTCCGCCGAGGAACCCCTGAATTGAGATCGCGAGCGTCATCAGGCCAAGCACCACCCAATACAACGACCGCGACCGCTCGGGACCCTTGCGGTGGCGGGCTGCCATCCAAGCCAGCACGACGCCGAAGACCGCGATCGATGTTCCGAGCCAGCGATGCGTCATCAGGATAGGGTTGCGGTCGGTCAGGTAGAACCCGCCTGCGAACCAGCCCAGGAACGCCGCTGCGATCGCTCCCAGCGCGCCGACCACCAGCATTATGTGTGCGACATGCTGATAGTCCCGGTTGCGGCGCCATAACCCGAACAGCTCTAACCCGAACGCGCCGATGAACATGGCGATGGGAAAATGAATGACCATGGTGTGCAGCCGGCCCAGCCAGCTCACAAGCCGTTCGCCGAAACTCTTGTTCTTGTTGGCGGTCTCCTCGTGCATGCCGCCCATGTTCATGTCCACAGTCGACATAGAGCCCATGCCCATGTGGCCGTCGCCAGCGTCCGCCCCATCTGCTTTCTGCGTCTCGGCTGCGCTGTTAGCGACCGGCCCGGGACCCGCCCCGAGCGCATTGTGATCTTCGTGCGCCGATGCCGACGTGCTGACTGATATTGCAACCGCAAGAAGTATAGCGAAGGTCCCGCCTCGTTTGCCGCCCATCACCTGACCCCTTGATCCGTGTTCATCCATTCCCGTTTACGCACGCCCGGCCTTCTCCCCTCACCCGCCCATTAGCTCTTTCCGTGAGACTTTTCGTCTGCTTCGACGCGAACTGGATGGAGGAGTCACGCTGGCAGCGGCAGGCGCGTCCTGCCGGCCCTAACCAGAAAAATCGCCGATCAGCTGCCGTGGCGG
>NZ_LSJO01000252.1:0-15572 GCF_001556735.1 Sphingomonas sp. CCH9-F2
CGGGTCAGGCGCTCGATGCCGCGCTGACGCTCGCTGAAGAAATCTCTGCCAACGCCCCGCTCTCGGTCGCCGCCAGCAAGGCGATCATGGCCGCCGCGCCTGACTGGCCGGTCGCCGAGCGCTGGGAGCGGCAGCGGCCGATGGTCGAGGCGGTGCTCGCCTCCGACGATGCGCAGGAGGGGGCGCGCGCCTTTGCCGAGAAGCGTGCACCGATATGGAGCGGACGATGACCGAAGCGGTGGGCGTGATCGGCGGCGGCACGATGGGGGTCGGCATCGCGTATGTGTCGGCCATCGCGGGCTACGACGTGCATGTCGCCGAGCCGGACGACGCGCAGGCCGCGGCGATGGTGCAGACGATCGCGACGACGCTCGATGGTGCGGTCGCGCGCGGCAAGTTGAGCGGCGATGCACGCGAAGCCGCTGCCGCCAGCATCCACCGCGTCGCGGCGATCGAGGCGTTGCCCGCGGAACTGGCGGTGCTCGTCGAATCGGTTCCCGAACGCCTCGATCTGAAACGCGACGTGCTGGCCCGCGCCGCTGCGCGCAGCCCGCGGCTGCTCGCGACCAACACCAGCGCGATGTCGATCGATACGTTGGCTCAGAGCGTTGCCGATCCGTCGCGCTTCCTGGGGCTCCATTTCTTCAATCCGGTCTGGTCGCTGAAGCTGTTGGAGATCGTCGTCGGTGCCGCGACCACCGATGCCGCGCTGGCCGATGCGCGCGCGTTCGGCGCGGCGATCGGCAAGGAGGTCATCACCGTCCGCGACGTGCCGGGCTTCGCGACCAGTCGCCTCGACTTCGCCGCCGCCTTGGAGGCGATGCGGATGCTGGAGGATGGGGTCGCCAGCGCCGAGGATATCGATCGCGCTGCGGTGCTCGCCTATCGCCACCCAGTCGGCCCGCTGCGCCTCAGCGACATCGTCGGCCTCGACGTGCGCCTAGAAGTCGCCCGCACGCTGGAGGCGGCGCACGGGTCCCGGTTCGCACCGCCCGCCATCCTGTCGACGATGGTCGCCGAAGGCCGCCTGGGCGCCAAGTCCGGCCGCGGCTTCTTCGACTGGCCCGCCTGAATTTCACACACGAGGAACGCCCATGTCCGCCCAGCCGATGTTCTTCTCTCCTCTGGTCGACACCGCCGACCACCACCGCGAACTGCGCGAGAGCGTCGGGCGGCTGGTCGGCAAGTTCGGGCGGAAATATTATCAGGATTGCGTGAAGCGCGGCGAGGAGCCCGATGCGCTGTGGGCCGAACTTGGTGCCGCGGGGTTCCTGGGCGTCCACATTCCGGAAGAATTCGGCGGCAGCGGCGGCGGAATCGCCGATTACAATGTGGTGGTCGAGGAATGCGCGGCGCAGGGCTGCCCGATGCTCCAGCTCGTCATCAATTCGATCACCGCGCCGATCATCGCCGCGCATGGCACGCCCGAGATGAAGGCGCAGTGGCTGCCCGGGATCGCGGCGGGCACGAAGAAGATCTGCTTCGCCATCACCGAGCCCGATGCGGGTTCGAACACCCACAAGGTGAAGACGCATGTCGCGTCGCAGGGCGACGGCTTCGTCCTCAACGGCGCCAAATATTGGACGTCGGGGATCGACGTGTCGGACGCGGTGATGGTCGTCGCGCGCGATCCCGAGATGGAGGTGGGCGACGGTCGATCCGCGCTGTCGCTGTTCCTGCTGTCGACCGATGTCGCCGGCCTCAGCTACCAGCCGATCGACGCCGCGGTGATGACGCCGGAGAAGCAGTTCACGACCTTCTACGACAATATCGAGCTTGGGCCCGAAGCTCTCATCGGCCAGCGCGGGGCGGGGTTGAGGCAGGTCTTCGTCGGCCTCAATCCCGAACGCATCTCGGCCGCGGCGATCAACAACGGCATCGCCCGCTTCGCGCTCAACCAGGCCGCGCAATACGCTCGCGACCGCGCGGTGTGGGGCATGCCGATCGGCCAGCACCAAGGCGTCGCGCATCCGCTGGCCGAGGCCTATGTCCACGTCCAGGCCGCACGCCTGCTCAACGCGCGCGCCGCACAGCTATTCGATCTGAAGGAGGACGCGGCGGAGGCGTCGAACATGGCGAAGTTCGCCGCGGCCGACGCCTCGCTCAAGGCGCTCGACCAGGCGATCCAGGTTCATGGCGGCAATGGCCTCAGCTACGAATATGGCCTCGCCGACCTCTGGTTCATCGCTCGCCTGCACAAAACTGCGCCGGTCAGTCGCGAGATGATCCTGAACCATGTCGCGCAGCACAGCATGGGCTTGCCCAAGAGTTATTGAGAGGGGGAGCGCAGTCGATGCAGCCGACCCTGTTGCAGCTGATGCAGGGCCATGCCGAGCGGACGCCGCACGCGCCGTGTCTGGCGTGCGGCGACACGCTGCTGACCTTTCGCGACCTCGACCGGCGGAGCAGCGCACTGGCGAACGTGCTTGCCGCGCGAGGCGTGGGGGCGGGGGACCGCGTCGCGTTGCTCGCCTACACCGCGCCGATATTTTACGAGCTGACCTACGCCTGCGCGAAGCTCGGCGCGATAATGCTGCCGCTCAACTGGCGCCTGTCGCCGCGTGAGATCGGGCAGATCCTGCGCGATGCCGAGCCGACGGTTATGCTGGTGCAGGACGCGCTGGCACGCCTGCTGGACGATGACGGGGCGCCGCGGATCGACTTGGAAACACTCGATAGGCTGACCGCCGACGCCTCGCCCGAGTTCGCCCCCCGTGCGGTCGATCCCGATGCGCCGACGCTGCTGCTCTACACCTCAGGCACCACCGGCATGCCGAAGGGCGTGCTCATCAGCCAGACCAACCTGTCCTATGTCGAGCGGATGGCGCGCGAGATCTGGGCGTTCGATGCCGCCAGCATCAACCTGGTCGCGATGCCGCTCTTCCACATCGGCGGGATCGGCTACGGGATGATGGCGCTCAGCCAGGGCGGGCATACCGTGCTGCTCGACCGGCTTGATCCGCCGAGCATCGTCGAGACGGTCAATCGGCACGGTGTAACTCACAGCTTCTTCGTGCCGACCGTCGTCCAGCGACTGGTCGACAATGTCGAGGCGGGCGGGGAGGCGCCGCGCGGCCTAAAGCGTATCCTCTATGGCGCCGCACCGATCGGCGAGCCGCTGCTGCGCCGGGCGCTCGCGCTGTTCGGCTGCGAGTTCAGCCACGCCTACGGCGCGACCGAGACCGCAGGCACCGTCATCAGCCTGCCGCCCGACCAACACGACCCCGATGGCCCAATCCCTGAGCGCTTGCGCTCCTGCGGCCGTCCGCTGCCGTGGGTGGAGCTCACGCTGGTCGATCCTGCGACCGGGCAACCGGTCGCGACGGGCGAGGTCGGCGAAATCCGCATCCGGTCGGGCATGGTCACGCAGGGCTATTGGCGCAAACCCGACGAGACGGCCGCCGCGATCACCGCCGACGGCTGGCTCAAGACCGGCGACGCGGCCTACCGCGACGACGACGGCTATGTCTTCATCCACGACCGCTACAAGGACATGATCGTGTCGGGCGGCGAGAACGTCTATCCGACCGAGATCGAAAATGTGCTCGGCGCCCACCCCGCGGTCGGGCAGGTCGCGGTGATCGGCGTGGCCCATCCCAAATGGGGCGAGACCCCGCGCGCCTATGTCGTCCCCCGCGCAGGCGCGACGCCGGACGAGGCGGAGATGATCGCCTTCACCCGCGCGCGGCTGGCGCATTACAAGTGCCCGACCTCGATCCGCTTCGTCGCCGAACTGCCGCAGACCGCATCGGGCAAGATCCTGAAGAAGGATCTGCGCGAGATCGACCGCGTGCTGGAGGCCAAGACATGATGCTTTCCCCCGAAGCGCGAGCCCTGCGGGGATTCGCGGTCGACTTCCTGACCTCGCACGACACGACGGCGGTCGACTGGGTGATGGACCCGGCCTATCGCCTGTCGATCGGCGGGCATGTGTTCGACGGCCGCGATGCGCAGTATCTCCCGGCGACCGCGGCACAGCTCGACCAGTTTCCCGGGCTGACCGTCACGGTCCACGACACAATCCTCGGCACCGCCGGGGTCGCGATGCGCTTTACCGAGCACGGTGCGTCGCGGCGCGACGACGGGCGGGTCGCGGCATGGCGCGGGATCACGCTATTCGCGTTGCACGACGGCCGCCTCGCGAAAGGCTGGGCCGAAGAAGATTATTTCGCCCGCAAGCGGCAGTTGAAGAGCGGCGTGCCCGACGCCGTCGCGCCGCCTGCGCTCGCGCCATGGGACGGCCCGGTGCTGGCGCCCGATCTGGCGGCGGAGACGGTCGTGTGCGACTGGCTGCCCGGTATCCTGACCGATGCCGCGACCGAAGCGGTCCTCGTCGACGGCCCCGCCTTCGCCGCGCTGATCCACCCGGAAAGCGTCAACGCCTCGCACCTGTTCAGCGCCGGCCCGCGCGTCGGGGCGCATGTCGAGGTCCATGGCCGCTACGCCGGCGGCTTCGACGACATCGACCGCGCGCTGGTGGGTCGAGAGGTCGTCCTGCGCCTTGCCGCGATGATCGACGTCGCGGACGGCGCGGTCACGCGGGCGCAGGTGTCGGCGGACCGGCTCGGCCTGCACCGCAGCCTGCTGACACTCCAACGCGAGAGAGGGGCATAATGGCCAAGGTCATCATCACCTGCGCCGTCACCGGCGGCGCGCACACCCCGAGCATGTCCGACGCACTGCCCGTCACCCCGCAGGAGATCGCCGACCAGTCGATCGCCGCGGCGGAGGCCGGGGCGGCGATCCTGCACCTGCATGCGCGCGTGCCGGAAACCGGCCAGCCGACCGGCGACCCGGACGTCTATGCGCAGTTCCTGCCCGTCATCCGACAGCGTACCGACGCGATCGTCAACCTGACGACCGGCGGATCGGCGACGATGCCGCTCCACCAGCGCCTTGCGGCGGCGAACCGCTTCAGACCCGAGATGTGCTCGCTCAACATGGGCAGCATCAATTTCGCCTTCCACGGCGCCGGCCGCCGGATCGCGACGTGGAAGCACGCGTGGGAAAAGGACTATGTCCTCAACTCCGACGACTATATCTTCCGCAACACCTTCCGCGACATCGAACGGATCATCACCACGATGGGCGAGAGCGGAACGCGATTCGAGCACGAATGCTACGACGTCGGCCATCTCTACAATCTGGCCTATTTCGTCGATGCGGGGCTGATCCGCGCGCCGTTCCTGATCCAGATGATCTTCGGCATTTTGGGCGGCATCGGCCCCGACCTCGAAAACCTGATGTTCATGAAATCGACCGCCGACCGGTTATTCGGGCGTGATGCGTATCACTGGTCGGTGCTGGCGGCGGGGAAGCACCAGATGCCGTTCCTGACGCAGGCCGCGCTGATGGGCGGCCACGTGCGTGTCGGGCTGGAAGACAGCCTGTTCATCGAACGTGGCGAGCTGGCGGTGTCGAACGCGCAGCAGGTCGCGAAGATCGTCCGCATCCTGCGCGATATGGGTCATGAGCCCGCAACGCCCGCGGAAGCGCGCGAGATGCTGGCGCTCAAGGGCGGCGACCGGGTGGAGTTCTGAAGTAATGGCACGACGCATCATCGACCTGTCGGTCCCGATCGAGAACGGCGGCCAGTCCGACCCGCCCGGCTATGGCCCGAGCATCGACTATATCGACCACAAGCAGTCGGTCCCCGGCCTGCTCGCCTTCTTTCCCGGACTGGAAACCGTTGACCTGCCCGATGCCGAGGCCTGGGCGATCGAGCGCGTCCAGCTGACGACGCACAACGGCACGCATCTGGATGCGCCGTACCACTATGCCTCGACGATGGACGGTGGAAAGCGTGCGATCACGATCGACGAGGTCCCGCTCGACTGGTGTTTCCAGCCGGGCGTAAAGCTCGACTTCCGTCACTTCCCCGACGGCTATGTCGTGACCGCTGCCGACGTCGAGGCCGAGCTCGCCCGCATCGCTCACACGCTGTCCCAGCGGGAGATCGTCGTCGTCAATACCCGCGCTGCCGCACGCTTCGGGCAGGACGATTATGTGTCGGCCGGCTGTGGCATGGGCCGCGAGGCGACGCTGTACCTGACCGAGCGGGGCGTGCGGGTGACCGGGACCGATGGCTGGAGCTGGGACGCGCCGTTCGTCCACACCGGACGACGCTATGCCGAAACGCACGACGCGGGGCTGATCTGGGAAGGGCACAAGGCCGGCCGCGAGATCGGATATTGTCATATCGAGAAGCTGCACGGGCTGGAACAGCTTCCCGCGACCGGCTTCGACATCGCCTGTTTCCCGGTGAAAATCCGCGCGGCATCGGCGGGTTGGTGCCGGGCGGTGGCGATCATCAACGACTGAGCCGTCCGGTACTCCCGCGCAGCCGGGAGCCCAAGGCCACAAGCGACGACCTCCGTAACCCTAGGCCCCCGTCCGCGCGGGAGGGCGGGGTGCATAATCAACAAGTCTGTAGATCGATCACACCGTTAGTCAGCAGGTAACGCCCCCATCATTCTTGCAAATGTCAACATAAGCGTTGACAAGGCGCGCTGACGAAGATTACCTTTCCGACAGCTGGGAAAGGGCGGCAACGACCGCGCGACTCATAACCCCGGCAGTGGAGAAACGTGGACGGCCACCGGCGTCAGCGCCGGGCGTATCCGGACCGCGCTAGGGAGGATGACGATGAAGGCACGTTCCGTTCGTACCGTTCGTATGATCGCGCTGACGGCCGCCGCGGCGTCCGCGCTCGCTGCCGCATCGGTCAGCGCGCAGACTGCGCCGACCGGGCCGGCTCCAGCGACGCCGCCGGCGCAGACCGATCGGGACGAGCCCGATGCCACGACGACGCAGGACATCATCGTCACCGCGCGCCTCCGCAACGAAGGGCTGCTCGACGTGCCGGTGGCCGTCTCGGTCCTGTCGGCCGATGCGATCAACAAATACAACGCCGCCGACCTGACCAAGATCGGCGAGCTGACGCCGACCGTCATCGTCAGCAACTATCGCACGATCGGCGGCGGCTCGATCGCGATCCGCGGGATCAGCTCGCCGCCGACGCAGGTGGGCTACGAACAGCCCGTATCGGTCGCGATCGACGGCATCCAGTCGTCTTCGGGGCGCGTCGCGACGCTCGGCTTCTTCGACATCCAGCAGGTCGAGGTGCTGAAGGGGCCGCAAGCGCTGTTCTTCGGCAAGAACAGCCCGGCCGGCGTCATTTCCGTCACCACCGCCGGCCCGACCGACCGGTTCGAAGTCGGCGGCCGCGTCGGCTATGAATTCGTCGCCGACGAAGTTTCGGGCGAGGGCCATATTTCCGGCCCGATCAGCGATACGCTGGGCGCGCGCGTCGCGATCAAGTACCGCGATGCCAAGGGGTGGCTGTATAACAACGCCCAGCCGACGACGAATCCCTTCTTCCCGGCCACGCTTCCGGCGTCCACCGGCACGCTGCCCGGCGCGCCCGGCCGCCGCGTGGGCGATGACGAACTGCTCGGCCGCGTGACGTTCGAATACAAGCCGACATCGCAATTTACCGCGACCGCCAAGCTGTTCGGCCTGATCGCGCACGACCAGGGCGGCGGGTCGTTCTCGCAGAATATCGGCCCGTGCAGCGACGGCAAACCACGCTCCTTCGGCGTGGTCGATCCGTTCGGCGACTGTCGCCCGGACAATCAGACCAGCTTCAGCAACATCGTTCCCGCCATCGCCAACCGCATTCCGGCGTTGAACGGCGACAACCGCTCGCGCGGCGTCAACAAGGCAAACACCGCGTCGTTGACGATGAAGTACGACACCGACGCCTTCAACCTGTCGTCGCTGACCGGGTACATCTACAACCGCTACCGTAGTGTTTCGGGTCTGACCCACACCGTCGACAACGCGCTGACGACGTACGAGAACACCGGATACAAGAGCTTCAGCCAGGAATTCCGCCTGCTGACGAAGCTCGACGGGCCGCTCAATTTCCTGGTCGGCGCCTATTACGGCAACACCACCGACGATCTCTACAACGACACCAACTTCCGCGCCGACATCAGCTACAACCCCGCGAACAATCGCATCGAGACCTATGAGAAGGTCGCGTGGCTGAAGGGACGGACGTGGTCGGTCTTCGGTCAGGCGACGTGGCTCATCACGCCGCAGCTCGAACTCGCTGCCGGTGCGCGCTACACCTCGGAGAAGAAGCGGACGCGCAACCAGAACCTCTATGGGGTCAATTCCGCGCTCGGCCGCTTCGATACGTCGACGACGGTCTTCCCCGGATCGACCGATCGCACCCCGGGCATCCTGGCCGGCACCTTCAAGGACGACAATATCTCGCCGGAGGCGACGCTGTCGTATCACCCGGTCGCCAATTCGACGATCTACATCGCGTACAAGACCGGTTTCAAATCGGGCGGCTTCGGCATCACCAGCCCGATTCAGACCGTAACGACGCTGTCGGACATCGACTTCAATTCGGAGACGGCGCGCGGGGTCGAGGTTGGGGCCAAGGGCCAGCTGTTCGACCGCAAGCTGCAGTTGACCGCGTCGGCGTTCGCCTACGACTTCCGCAACCTGCAAGTCACGACCTACGATGCCAGCACGATCCGCTTCCAGATCAGCAACGCCGGCGCAGTGCGGCAGAAGGGCGTCGAGCTGGAAGCGGGCTATGACGCGTCGCGCGCGCTGCGGCTCCACGCCGCGATCGCCTATGTCCACAATCGGTTCCGCGACTATACCGGTCAGTGCTACGGCTATACGATCCCGGCGGCGTCTGCGCTGACCGCTGCGGCGCCTCCGGGCTGCTCGTTCGTCACCACCGCGACCGGCGCGCGCCAGTTGACCGCCGCGGGCACGCCGGTGCTCCAGCAGGTTCTCGACGGTCGTGCACCGGCGCGCTCGCCCGACTTCAGCGGCAACGCCGGCTTCGATCTGAAAGTGCCCGTCGGATCGACGCTGGAGGCAGGGCTGACCGGCGACACCTTCTATAGCTCCAGCTATTTCGCCAGCGACTCCTTCGCGCCCGCCTCGCGTCAGAACGACTTTTGGCGGTTCAACGCGAGCGCGCGGATCGGCGATCCGGACGGCCGCTGGTCGCTGTCGCTGGTCGGCCGCAACCTGACGAACAAATATTACCTGCTCTTCGCCGGCGACCGCACCGGCGGGACCAGCGTGCCGCTGACGCAGGGCGAACAGCGCGGCGTGGTGGCGCGGGGCCGCGAAGTGTTGCTCCAGGCCAGCTTCCGCTACTGAGGCGACATGGAACCCATCTACATCGTCGCGGGCGTCCGCACTGCGATCGGCGACTTCGGCGGCAGCCTGAAGGACCATGCGCCGTCCGAACTCGGTGCGCTGGTGCTGGCCGAGGCCGTGCGGCGCGCCGGGCTGACGCCGGACGACATCGAGCATGTCGTCATGGGGCAGGTCATCCAGACCGAGCCGAAGGACGCCTATCTTGCCCGTGTCGCCGCGCTGAAGGCGGGCATTCCGGTACGAAGCCCGGCGCTGACGCTCAACCGTTTGTGCGGATCGGGCGTCCAGGCGATCGTGTCCGCCGCGCAGATGATCGCGCTGGGCGAGGTCGGCATCGCCGCCGCGGGCGGCGCGGAAGTGATGAGCCGGGCGCCGCACCATGTTTCGGCCGCGCGTTTCGGCCGCAAGATGGGTGATGTCGCGATGGTCGACGCGCTGATCGAGGTTCTGAGCGACCCGATCGATGGCTATCACATGGGCATCACTGCCGAGAATGTCGCACGCGACTACAATGTTTCTCGCGAACAGCAGGACGCTGCGGCTGCCGAGAGCCACCGCCGCGCCGCCCGCGCGCAAGCCGAGGGCCGCTTCGACGATCAGATCCTGCCGGTGACGGTCAAGGCCGGTCGTGAAACCCGCGCCTTCGCGATCGACGAACATGTCCGCGCAGATGCCGACGAAGCTGCGATGGCCAGGCTGCGCCCAGCCTTTCATAAGGACGGCACCGTCACCGCGGGCAACGCCTCAGGCATCAACGACGGCGCTGCTGTGGTCATCCTGGCGTCAGCGAAAGAGGTCGAGCGACGCGGCTTGACGCCGATCGGGCGCATCCTGGGCTGGGGCCACGCCGGCGTCGCGCCCAGCCACATGGGCCTCGGTCCGATCGAGGCGGTGCCGATCGCGCTGCAAAGAGCGAGCCTGACGCTCGACCAGATCGACGTCATCGAAAGCAACGAAGCGTTCGCCGCCCAGGCCTGCGCCGTCTCGCAAGCGCTCGGGTTCGATCCGGCGAAGGTTAACCCGAACGGCTCGGGCATCTCGCTCGGCCATCCGGTTGGCGCGACGGGCACGATCCTGACGGTCAAGGCGCTTTACGAATTGACCCGTATCGACGGCGGCTATGCACTGATCACCATGTGCATCGGCGGCGGACAAGGGATTGCGCTGGTGATAGAGCGCCACACGCTACAAGCGGTTTAGATAATTGGTGTCGCTCGTTTCTTCGCAGCCTCTAGCTCAAGAATTGTCATTGATATGGCGAAGCCATGGGGCGTGGAAGCCGGCAGGCAACAAGTTTTTCCGGTTCCGCTATTTTGCTGATCCGCGACGCTGCGCCGGTTGCAACGGGTGCATGTCGTCCTCTTCAAAAATTGGATTGGTCACCAGCGCGGGGCGACACCGAACGCACTAGCTGTCAGCCATTTCACGGTCGAGCTAACGCGACTTAATCGAGATGAACGAACGGCTGTAATTGGGAATTGAGCGGACGCCTTTGGATGACTATTTATGGGTCAGGCTAACTAAATTCTCGCCGGTAAAAGGCCTCTTGGTCGGCCCGGATTTGGTTCGCGTCGGGATTCCAACCAAACGCGTCGAAAAGTTCGAGAAGCACGCTTAGCGACGTCGGGATCGCTCCGGCCTCGACCGCATCGGGATCGACCCGCCGCTCGATCTGGATAGTCGCGGCATTGCTGCTTTGATCGTCCCAAAAAGGCATCCGCCCCCGGCCGGCGTTGAGCCTGCGGCCTGCGGTATTCCGCAACGAAATGTCGAGCAGGTATCCGTCCCGATAAGTACCCGCACGCGCCAGCCGATGCGCGAACTCAACGAATTCCGACACCGTGTAGATCGTTTCGACGACATTAAGCCAGCGAACACCGTTTCCATCTTCGACCGCCTCGGCCTCTCCATGGACGGCGTTGTAAGACAGAAACTGTCCGCTCCGATACATGCGCCAAAATTCAAGAAACGATTGCCAGTCACACCAGCTTTCGACGTAGCTGTTTCCGCGCTCCATACCTCCCTGATCGTCTTGGCGGTGACTGATATGGGGAAAATCCCATCCTCGCAGCGACACCCTGTTGCGTTCGACCAATTCGGCGCAGTCGCGAAAACTCAGCCGTTCGGCTAAGGGCACAAGCGGCCGGACTACGACCCGCCAGTGGCCTAGTTCGCAGATCCGCTCGAGCAGCCCATCTTTCATCAGAGCCCTCCTAATTCCGCATCATAGTCGGGTCCGGGCTGCAGTTCCGGGACGAAGCCGATCCGGCGCAGGCGCCGTGCACTCAACGCCGCCGACCGCTCGACGAGGTCGCGCATGTCTGTGCTGTTCGCAACGGCCGCGCTCTCGGGTCGCCTCGTTCTGCTGCGGAAATAGACCACGCCGGCCCGCACATCAGCTCCGTCGCGTTTGCAGATCACGGGTACGTCCTCGAACGGGCTTACCTCGATCACCACGAAACGAAGGCCAGCCGCATCGGTGACGGTTTCCATTCGGAACACCGCGCGCGGGTCCGCGAACGGCGCGATGCCGTCACGCATCTCATCGATCCTGTAGCTTGCCACCTGCTCGGCGCTGAGGCCAAGCCTCACAAACGTTCCGTCCTCCACGCCGATCACAATACGGCCGCCATCTATGACATTCGCCATCGCAAGAATGTCTTTTACGAACAGGTTTCGATCCCATGAGACAGCACCCTTGAATTCGAGCGCGTCCGTTTCCTCGGCACCCGTCAGCAGAGCTTCTATGTCCTCGGTATTCATTCGCCCTCATCCGGCCGGCCGATTTGCCGGGAACAGTCTATGGCTAATCCTATTCATCGTCACCATTGATGCATATGATATACCCGTCAGCTTGCCGACCCGTTCGCAAACTGCCTGCCATAAATTTGAACCGGCCGAGCATGTTGAATATCTAACCTGGATGAGCGTCTGTTTCCGGGAAGCCTGAAGGGCGGCGTGGATGTTGGATTATGGGTCACATGTACGACGATGCGGAACGTCGCGCAGCCCTGGTCGCTTTGATTGCAAGGACGCTGAAGTCCGCGGAGATGTCGAAGTGGCGGAAAACAGAACGGCGACCCTCTATCGCATGGTGCTCCCCGAACACATTTGTCCGTTCGGCGTCCGCGCTAGGCAGATGCTGGAGGCGGCCGGGTTCACGGTCGACGATCGCCTGCTGCAATCGCGTGAGGAGGTCGATGCCTTCAAGGCGGAGCAGGGCGTCGCCACCACGCCGCAGATCTTCATCGATGGCGAGCGGATCGGCGGCAGCGACGACCTCGAACGCTATCTCGAGCAGGCGTGAGCAGATGGATCGCCGGGACACTGTTGCCGCGGGCGGATTGACGCGCCTTGCAGCGCTGGCGGCGGTTGGTGCGGTGTTAGGTGCGAGTGCCATCGTCGGGCGGCGCAATGCCCCCGACCGGGCGCATCCCGGCATCCGCCGCTGGTATCGGCGGCTGGACAAGCCCGGCTACACGCCACCCGGCGCGGCGTTCGGCGCAGTCTGGCCGGTGCTGGAAACCGGTCTCGCCGTCGGCGGCTATCGCCTGCTGCGCCGCCCGGCCGGGGGCGCGCGAAACGTGGCTGTCGGCTTGTGGCTGGTCAACACCGCGATGGTCGGCGGCTGGACGCAGCTCTTCTTCCGCGAAAAACGGCTCGGTGCGAGCGCGGCCGCCTCGGGCGCGATGGTCGCGACTGGCGCCGCCTATGTCGCCACGGCCGCGAAGGTCGACCGACCGGCGGCGGCGGTGGCGCTGCCGTTCGTCGCCTGGCTCGGCTTCGCCACGCTCCTGTCCGAGCGGATCTGGCGCGACAATCCGGATGAGGGGTGATGAAGCGGGTCACTGTCTGGCACGACGGCGCCTGTCCGCTCTGCCAGCGCGAGATCGCGATGATGCGTCGGCTCGACAAGCGCGGCGCAATCACGTTCGTGGATGCGGCGGCTGAGGGCACCTGTCCCGTCAGCCGGGCCGAGATGCTGGCGCGCTTCCACGCCCGCGAGGATGGCGGTCCGCTGCTGTCCGGAGCGGGCGCCTTCGCTGCGATGTGGCGCGAGGTCCCGGCGCTGCGTCCGCTGGGCGAGCTGGCACGCCATCGCCTGATCTTGTCGGGGCTGGAACGCCTGTACCTTGGCTTCCTTCGCGTCCGGCCGCGTCTGCAACGATGGCTGGCCCGGCGGGAGGCGCGGACATGAGGCCACGACCCGACAAGCCGTCGCCGGGACAGGAGAGCGTGTGGCGCTATCCTCGCCCCGCCATCGCGGAACCCAGCGACCGGCGGATCCGCATCGAGCATCGTGGCGTCCTGGTTGCCGATACCGGCAAGGCCGTCCGAACGCTGGAGACCAGCCATCCGCCGAGCTGGTACCTGCCGCCCACCGACCTGACGCCCGGTCTGCTGCGCCGCTCGGATCGGCGATCATTCTGCGAATGGAAGGGCGAGGCGGTCTATTGGCACCTGGTGGTTGGTGGCGAGGTGCTGCGCGACGTGGTGTGGAGCTACCCGGAGCCGACCCCAGCCTTTGCGATCCTGCGCGATCACATCGCCTTCTATGCCGGACCCCTCGACCGATGCACGGTGGATGGCGAGCCGGTGGTCGCGCAGCCCGGTGGCTTCTATGGCGGGTGGATCACGGCCGACCTTGCGGGACCATTCAAGGGCGTGCCGGGCAGCATGGGGTGGTGACCGCTGATCGGCCGGCAGGCTTCGAAGCTGGAAGGCCTTAGGAGAAGCCCACGACCGCATGGGGAATGTAGGGCGCTTCCAGCCGCGCTATCTCGTCGTCCGACAGCACAAGGTCAAGCGCGGCGATCGCGTCTTCAAGGTGTGCCGGCTTGGATGCGCCGACGATCGGCGCGGACACCTCCGGCTTGGCGAGTACCCAGGCGAGCGCAACCTGCGCGCGCGGCACGCCACGCTCGCTGGCAACGGCCGCAACGGCCTCGACCACCTTGCGATCCGCCTCCGCCGTCGCCGCGTAGAGCGTGCGGCCGAATGCGTCGGTGGCCGAGCGTTCGGTCGTCTCGTCCCAGTCCCGGGTCAGCCGTCCGCGGGCGAGGGGGCTCCATGGGATCACGCCGATCCCCTCCGCCGCGCACAACGGCAGCATTTCGCGCTCCTCCTCGCGATAGAGGAGGTTGACGTAGTTCTGCATGGTCGAGAAGCGCGTCCAGCCATTCGCCTCGGCGACGTGGAGCATTGTCGCGAACTGCCAGGCAAACATCGACGAGGCGCCGATATAGCGCGCCTTGCCCGCCTTCAAGACGTCGTTCAGTGCCTCCAGCGTCTCCTCGATCGGCACCTCATGGTCGAAGCGATGGATCTGGTAGAGGTCGACATAGTCGGTGCCGAGCCGGGTCAGGCTGGCATCGATCTCGGTCATGATCGCCTTGCGGCTGAGGCCTGCGCCGTTCGGGCCGGGGCGTATCCGGCCATGGACCTTGGTCGCGATCACCACCTCGTCGCGGCGGGTGAACTCCTTCAGCGCGCGACCGACAATCTCTTCCGACGTGCCGTCCGAGTAGACGTTGGCGGTGTCGAAGAAGTTGATCCCGGCCTCCACCGCCTGACGCAAAAGCGGCCGACTCGCCTCCTCGCCGAGGGTCCAGGCGTGGTTGCCGCGATCCGGGATGCCATAGGTCATGCAGCCGAGGCACAGGCGCGACACGTCGAGGCCGGTGTGGCCGAGCTTGATATAGTCCATGGATGATCTCGCTTGTCCGTTCGAGAACGACAACGAATGGAGTGCTCTCGCGCCGCAAGTGACGGAAAGATCATCCGATCCGGTGGAGTCGCTCGACGGATGGCGGTTCGGCAAGCAATGCGTCGAAGCGGGCGGCAAGGCGGGTGAGGGCAGGGGCGCGGCCATGGGCATCGAGGGCGGCCTGATCCGCCCAGCTCTCCACCATCACGATCACGCCAGGCGTGTCGCGGCTCTCATGCGCGTCGTAGAGCAGGCAGCCCGGCTCCGCGCGCACTTCGTCCAGCATGTCGAGTAACGCGGTGACCAGTTCCTCGGCCTTGCCGGGCCGCGGTACGAGGCGGGCGACGACGTGGACGATCTTATCAGTCATGCCGGGGCTCCCATCCTTCCAGAACGATCTTGCCACGCGTGGTGGCGCTTTCGATGCGACGATGCGCCTCGGTGAGCGTTGCGGCGCTGATCGGTGACAGCGTCTCGGTAGCCGTGGTGCGGATGCGGCTAGCATCGACCAGTTCGGCGACCGTGTCGAGCAACCGGCCCTGTTCGGCCATATCGGGCGTGCCGAACAGCGAGCGGGTGAACATCAGTTCCCAGTGGACCGACACCGCCTTGCGTGTGGATCGGCGTGGAAAAAGGACCCCGGTAGCGGGGTGATCGGCGTCGAAAA
>NZ_LSJO01000253.1:2500-5622 GCF_001556735.1 Sphingomonas sp. CCH9-F2
ACACCAAACTATGATCGCCCTATTCAGACTCGCTTTCGCTGCGCCTACACCTATCGGCTTAAGCTTGCTTGGTACATTAAGTCACAGACCCATTATGCAAGAGGTACGCAGTCAGGGCACAAGACCCCTCCTACTGCTTGTAGGCAATCCGTTTCAGGTACTGTTTCACTCCCCTCATCGGGGTGCTTTTCACCTTTCCCTCACGGTACTAGTTCGCTATCGGTCGCATACGAGTATTTAGGCTTGGAGGGTGGTCCCCCCATGTTCAGACAGGATTACACGTGTCCCGCCCTACTCGAGTCCATTCACATCACTTTCGCATACGGGGCTGTCACCCGCTACGGCCGAACTTTCCAGATCGTTCTGCTAGTTGAATGAATGGCACTGGCCTGGTCCGCGTTCGCTCGCCACTACTAACGGAATCTCGGTTGATGTCTTTTCCTCCAGGTACTGAGATGTTTCAGTTCCCCGGGTTCGCTTCTCGAAACCTATGTATTCAGTATCGAGATACTCATAGTCCCAATTACCTAGCCCATTGGGCTAGGTAATCAGGATGAGTGGGTTTCCCCATTCGGAAATCTGCGGGTCAAAGGTTGCTCACACCTCACCGCAGCTTATCGCAGCGTGCCACGTCCTTCATCGCCTGTATGCGCCAAGGCATCCACGAATTGCCCTTACCTCACGCTTGAGAGCCCACACCACCAACAACAACGCTGGATCGGCAAAACCGCCCGGAAGCAGTTCCACCAACCACTCGGCATAGCGCCGCTGCGGTCAATTGGTGCGGGTGATTAATCTCAGCCAGATATTAGTGAATTGCCAGCCTCTTGCTAGACGCCCGAACCTCGCGGTCCCGCGCCTCACTCAAAGCCGACACCTTCACGGCATCGATTTTAAGAACCCATTCACAATGTCAAAGAGGAAGCCGAAGCTTCCATAACCGCTGCCCATGCAGCGGAACTGATGTCTTCATCTCTAGGTATGGTGCGCGTGGTGGAGCCTATCGGGATCGAACCGATGACCTGATGCTTGCAAAGCAACCGCTCTCCCAGCTGAGCTAAGGCCCCATGCGCCGACGGCGAGAACGCCGGGCGACAGCGCAGGCCCCGCCTGCGCCGCTGGCCAGTCGCGACGCCTGCGATGGTGGGCCGAGTAGGAGTTGAACCTACGACCTCACGCTTATCAGGCGTGCGCTCTAACCACCTGAGCTACCGGCCCGCACCCGTCGCGCCGTCAGTCGCAGCGAAACTGCGCCTTATGGCGCGCTCCGTCGCGCTGGCCGAGCTTGTTTGCGTGCGAACCAGCTGACGCTGCTTCGTCTCGCAAACTAACCTAGGATGAAGGGACATGAGGACGGTGGTACTGATATGTTCTCTGGAATGGGAGGAAGCTCTTCCTCGGCCGTGGCCGAGGCGCTTTCCGCCGCTATCCTTAGAAAGGAGGTGATCCAGCCGCAGGTTCCCCTACGGCTACCTTGTTACGACTTCACCCCAGTCGCTAAGCCCACCGTGGTCGCCTGCCTCTCTTGCGAGTTAGCGCAACGCCTTCGGGTGAACCCAACTCCCATGGTGTGACGGGCGGTGTGTACAAGGCCTGGGAACGTATTCACCGCGGCATGCTGATCCGCGATTACTAGCGATTCCGCCTTCATGCTCTCGAGTTGCAGAGAGCAATCCGAACTGAGACGACTTTTGGAGATTAGCTCACCCTCGCGGGATTGCAGCCCACTGTAGTCGCCATTGTAGCACGTGTGTAGCCCAGCGCGTAAGGGCCATGAGGACTTGACGTCATCCCCACCTTCCTCCGGCTTATCACCGGCGGTTCCTTTAGAGTACCCAACTGAATGATGGTAACTAAAGGCGAGGGTTGCGCTCGTTGCGGGACTTAACCCAACATCTCACGACACGAGCTGACGACAGCCATGCAGCACCTGTGTTCCAGTCCCCGAAGGGAAGAGACCCATCTCTGGGAATCGTCCGGACATGTCAAACGCTGGTAAGGTTCTGCGCGTTGCTTCGAATTAAACCACATGCTCCACCGCTTGTGCAGGCCCCCGTCAATTCCTTTGAGTTTTAACCTTGCGGCCGTACTCCCCAGGCGGATAACTTAATGCGTTAGCTGCGCCACCCAAGCACCAAGTGCCCGGACAGCTAGTTATCATCGTTTACGGCGTGGACTACCAGGGTATCTAATCCTGTTTGCTCCCCACGCTTTCGCACCTCAGCGTCAATACCGGTCCAGTGAGCCGCCTTCGCCACTGGTGTTCTTCCGAATATCTACGAATTTCACCTCTACACTCGGAATTCCACTCACCTCTCCCGGATTCAAGCGATGCAGTCTCAAAGGCAGTTCTGGAGTTGAGCTCCAGGCTTTCACCCCTGACTTACAAAGCCGCCTACGTGCGCTTTACGCCCAGTAATTCCGAACAACGCTAGCTCCCTCCGTATTACCGCGGCTGCTGGCACGGAGTTAGCCGGAGCTTATTCTCCCGGTACTGTCATTATCATCCCGGGTAAAAGAGCTTTACAACCCTAAGGCCTTCATCACTCACGCGGCATTGCTGGATCAGGCTTTCGCCCATTGTCCAATATTCCCCACTGCTGCCTCCCGTAGGAGTCTGGGCCGTGTCTCAGTCCCAGTGTGGCTGATCATCCTCTCAGACCAGCTACGGATCGTCGGCTTGGTAGGCCTTTACCCCACCAACTACCTAATCCGACGCGGGCTCATCCCTGGGCGATAAATCTTTGGTCTCGCGACATCATCCGGTATTAGCAGTCGTTTCCAACTGTTATTCCGAACCCAAGGGCAGATTCCCACGCGTTACGCACCCGTGCGCCACTAAGGCCGAAGCCTTCGTTCGACTTGCATGTGTTAGGCATGCCGCCAGCGTTCGTTCTGAGCCAGGATCAAACTCTCAAGTTTGATGCTCGATTCAGCCCCGGCGGAATAACCAGAACCAAACCGCTCACTTCAAGGAGCCGTTCCTGCACTTCACATAAATGGATACGTGAAAGACACATGAAACGGCCTAACTTCTAACGACCCCTCCGCACCTTGCATGCGAAAGACCCGCAGAACCACCGTCCACATGTCCCTTCATCTCAATCACAATGTCAAAGAGC
>NZ_LSJO01000254.1:0-6927 GCF_001556735.1 Sphingomonas sp. CCH9-F2
GCCCCGGGCCGCCCCCCGGCCCGCCCAGCTTGCCCATCATGTCGCCCATGTCGGCGCCGCCGATGGCATTGCCCAGGCCGCCAAGCCCGCCCTTGCCCAGCATCGCCATCATGCCCTTGATCCCGCCCATCTTCTTGATCTTCTTCATGGCGGTGGACATTTCCTGGTGCATCTTCAGGAGCTTGTTGACCTCCTGCACCGTCGTGCCCGAACCCTTGGCGATGCGGATCTTGCGCTTGGCGTTGATCAGCTCCGGCTTGGTGCGTTCCTTGAGCGTCATCGAACCGATGATCGCGTCGAGGTGGACCAGCATCTTGTCGCTGCCCGGCACCGCGTCCATCGCCGCCTGCGCCTTCTTCATCCCCGGCAGCATCCCGGCCAGCGCGCCCAGCCCGCCCATGCGCTTCATCTGCGCCAGCTGGCTGCGAAGGTCGTTCATGTCGAACTGACCCTTGGCGAGCCGGCTCGCCATCCGCTCGGCGTCTTCCTGCTGGATCGATTCGGCGGCGCGCTCCACCAAGGAGACGACGTCGCCCATCCCCAGGATACGCCCCGCGACGCGGCTGGGGTGGAACGCCTCCAGCGCGTCCAGCTTCTCGCCGGTGCCGGCGAACTTGATCGGCTTGCCGGTCACCGCGCGCATCGACAGCGCCGCGCCGCCACGCGCGTCGCCGTCCATCCGGGTCAGCACCACACCGGTCAGCGGCACCTGTTCGGAGAAATTCTGCGCGACGTTGACCGCGTCCTGGCCGGTCAGGCTGTCGACCACCAGCAGGATTTCCTGCGGCCGGGCGACGTCGGCGACCGCCTTCATCTCGTCCATCAACGCCTGGTCGACGTGCAGGCGACCGGCGGTGTCGAGCATCAGGACGTCGAAACCCTGGAGCTTGGCCGCCTGCAACGCGCGCCGCGCGATCTCGACCGGCTGCTGCCCGGCGATGATCGGCAGTGTCGCGACGCTCACTTGCGTGCCCAGCGTGGCAAGCTGTTCCTGCGCATTGGGGCGATTGACGTCCAGCGACGCCATCAGCACCTTCTTCGCCGACCGCCCGGTGATGGAGGAGGACGACAGCCGCTTGGCGATCTTCGCCGTGGTGGTCGTCTTGCCCGATCCCTGCAGGCCGACCATCATCACCACCGCGGGCGGCGCGACGTTGAGGTCGAGGTCCGCGCCCTCCGGCGCATCCCCGCCCAGCATCCGCACCAGCGCGTCGTTGACGATCTTGACGACCTGCTGTCCCGGCGTGACCGATCGCAGGACGTTCTGGCCGATCGCCTCCTCGGTCACGTCGTCGACGAACTGGCGCGCGACGGGCAGCGCCACGTCGGCTTCCAGCAGCGCGACACGCACCTCGCGCATCGCCTGACGCACGTCCGCCTCGGTCAGCGCGCCACGGCCGCGCAGCCGGTCGAACACGCCGCCAAGACGATCGCTCAGGCTATCGAACATCGAAACTCCTTTCACCCGCCGCCAAACGCAAAAGCGCCGGCGGGCGAAACCTCGCCGGCCAGCGTGCACCACATGGGCGCTTGTCCTGTGCGTTCAACAACGGAACCGGGGCGGGGCGATAGCCGAATGCGGGCCGCGGGGCAAGATGGTTCGCGTCACCAGCCCCCGCCCGCGTCCAGATACGCGCGCTCCTCGGCGGTCGTCTCCCGTCCCAGCGCCGCATTGCGCGACGGGAAACGCCCGAACCGCGCGAACACCTCCGCATGATCGCGCGCAAACTTCAGGTTGCTCTCGATCCCCAGCGCCTCGAACATCGCCACGCTCTTCGCCTGTCCGGCGGCATCCTCGGCATGCATCAGCGGCATGTAGAGGAACACGCGCCGCTCCTTCGGCAAATCCGCGTCCCATCCGCGCGCGATCGCCAGATCGGTCAGCTCGCGCGCCAGCGGGTCGGCGGCGAATGCCTCCGCCTGGCCGCGGAACAGGTTGCGCGAAAACTGATCGAGCACGATCACCGCCGCCAGCAGGTGCCGCGGGTCGTCGCGCCAGTCCGCCGCGCGCGTCGCCAACACACGGTCGCGCAGGCCCGCGAACCGATCCCGGATCGTCGCATCCAGCGCCTCGTCCTTCGCGAACTGCTGCTGCGCCGTCAGCCCGAACCAGAAGTCCAGCACCTGACCGGCCATGGAGTCGACTTCGCTGCCCGTCATAACTAGATCGCTCCCCATGTCGTTCTCGCCCCAGCCAGAGGTCGTGACCCTGGGCTGCCGTCTCAACATCGCCGAAAGCGAAGCGATCCGCCAGCTGGCGGGCGCTGATGTCGCGGTCGTCAACGGCTGCGGCGTGACGAACGAGGCGGTGAAGCAGACGCGCGCCGCGATCCGCCGGCTGCGCCGCGCCCGCCCCGACGCCGAACTGGTCGTCACCGGCTGTGCGTCGGAGATGGACCACGCCGCCTTCGCCGCGATGCCGGAGGTCGACCGCATCGTTTCCAACGCGGCCAAGCTGCTGCCCGTCAGCTGGGGCGCCCGCCCCAATGCGCCCCGTCCACGACGCCAGACGCGCGCCTTCGTCGGCGTGCAGAACGGCTGCGACCATCACTGCACCTTCTGCGCGATCCCGCAGGGCCGCGGCCGCAACCGCGCCGATCCGGTTGCCGAGGTCGTGCTGCGCGTCGCCGCACTGGTGGAGGGCGGCGCGCGCGAGGTGGTGCTGAGTGGGGTGGACCTGGCCAGCTACGACGATCGCGGCGCGCCGCTGGCGGTGCTGATCGCGCGGTTGCTGGCGGAGGTGCCGGGGCTGGAGCGGCTGCGGCTCTCCTCGCTCGATCCGTTCGCGATCGACGATGCGCTGTTCGCGCTGCTCACGCAGGACGATCGCGTCATGCCGCACGTCCACCTGTCGCTACAGGCGGGCGACGACCTGATCCTGAAGCGGATGCGCCGCCGCCATTCGCGCGCGCAGGCGCTGGACCTGATCGCCCGGCTGAAGGCCACGCGCCCCGCGATCACGATCGGCGCGGACCTGATCGCGGGCTTCCCGACCGAAGATGAGGCGATGTTCGCCAACACGCTGTCGCTGATCGACGCGGGCGACGTGACCCACGCGCATGTCTTTCCCTATTCGCCGCGCAGCGGCACGCCCGCGGCGCGGATGCCGCAGGTGGCCCCGGACATTGCCCGCGCGCGCGCCGCGCGGCTGCGCGATGCCGCTGCGGCGCGGCTGGCGCGGCATCTGTCCGCGCAGGTCGGAACGGTGCAGCCGGTGCTCGTCGAGCGCCCCGGAACCCGCGGGCACGCCGCGGACTTTTCGGCGGTACGTCTTTCCTCCCCCCATCCGGTCGGCCATATCGCGCGCGTCACCATCACCGCGGCCACGGCCGACCATCTGACCGGAACGATCATCTCATGAGCACGAGCTGGCACGACAAGCTCCTGGGCGGTTTCCGCCGCACATCCGACCGGCTGGTCGGCAACCTCGCCGGGCTGGGCGGCGCGCGGCTGGACGATGCCACGCTGGACGAGGTGGAGGAGGCGCTGATCGCGTCCGATCTGGGGCCGGAGACCGCCGGCCGCGTGCGCCAGCGCCTGTCGGAGGGCACGTTCGAGCGCGACATGGAGGAACTGGGCATCCGTCTGGTCGTCGCCGAGGAGGTCGAGAAGGTGCTGGCCAAGGTCGCCCGCCCGATCGGCATCGACGCCTTTCCCCGGCCGCAGGTGGTGCTGGTGATCGGCGTCAACGGATCGGGCAAGACCACCACCATCGCCAAGCTGGCGCACCTGTTCATGGAACAGGATTATCAGGTGATGCTGGCGGCCGGCGACACGTTCCGCGCCGCCGCGATCGGCCAGCTGCGGACCTGGGCCGAGCGGATCGGCGTGCCGATCGTCACCGGGCCCGAAGGGGGCGACGCCGCCGGGATCGTGTGGGACGCGGTGAAGCAGGCGACCGCGATCGGCACCGACGTGCTGATCGTCGACACCGCCGGCCGGCTCCAGAACAAGCGCGAGCTGATGGACGAGCTGGCGAAGATCCGCCGCGTCCTGGGCCGCATCAACCCCGCCGCGCCGCACGACGTGCTGCTGGTGCTCGACGCCACCACCGGCCAGAACGCGCTGAGCCAGATCGAGGTGTTCAAGGAAGTGGCCGGGGTCACCGGGCTGGTGATGACCAAGCTGGACGGCACCGCACGCGGCGGCGTGCTGGTCGCGGCGGCGGAGCGCTACGGCCTGCCGATCCATGCGATCGGCGTGGGCGAGACGATGGACGACCTGCGCCCGTTCGACGCGCGCGAGGTCAGCCGGATCATCGCCGGCGTGGACGATACGGGGCGCGGCCGGTGAGCGCCAAGCCGACAAACGCCACCGGCGACGGCCATGGCGGCATCCGCGCGCTGGTCGACTACGGCCCGCTGGCGCTGTTCTTCGCCGCCAATTTCCTGGTCCCGGCGGATGTCGCGCGGCGGATCGTCGCGCAGTTCACGCCGATGCTCTCGACGCTGAAACAGGTCGAGGCGCTGCTGCTGGCGCGCGTCATCCTGGCGACCGCGGTGTTCGTGCTGGCGAGCGTCGCCGCGCTGGTGCTGGCCAAGGTGAAGCTGCGCCGCGTCCCGCCGATGCTGCTGATCTCCGCCGGGCTGGTGATCCTGTTCGGCGGGCTGACGATGTATTTCCGCGACCCGCGCTTCATCCAGATGAAGCCAACGATCGTCTACGTCCTTCTCGCCGCGACGCTGGGCTTCGGGGTCGCGACCGGCCGCCCGTTGCTCCAGCAATTGATGGGCAGTGCCTACCCCGGCCTGTCGGAGGTCGGCTGGCGGCGGCTGACGATCAACTGGGTGTGGTTCTTCGTCGTGATGGCCGTGCTGAACGAAGCGGTGTGGCGCGGCAGCGCAACCGCGCTGGGGGCGGAACGCGGCTGGGATCTGTGGGCGATCTACAAGGTGTGGGTGGTGATCCCGCTGACCCTGCTGTTCGCGGTCGCCAACGTGCCGATGCTGATGCGCCACGGCCTGTCGCTGGGCGACGACGCGCCCGTCCCGCCGGAGGGCTGATACCGCCGCACCGGATCGGCGACGGCGGCCCGCATCAGAACTCGTTCCAGTCGTCGTCCTTGACCGCCAGATTGCGGCTGGTCCGCGCTGCCGCCGCGCGCGGTCGCGCCGGTGCGACGGTGCGCACCGCCGCGGCGCGCTGCCGGGTGATCGCGGGCACCGAATCGCGGGTCTGGAACCGGTTGACCTGCTGTTCCAGCGTGACCGTCTCGTCGGTCAGCAGGCGGCAGGCGGCGGTCACTTCCTCGACCATCGCGGCATTGGCCTGGGTGGCGCTGTCCATCTCGCCGATCGCGATGTTGACCTGGCCGATGCTCGCCGCCTGCGATTCCGCACTGTCGGCGATGATCGTGACGACGTCGGCGATCTCGTCGATGCCGGTGGTGATCGCGCGCAGCGACTGGTCGGTTTCCTGCGCCAGCTGCACGCCGCTGCGCACGCGGTCGACGGTGGTGGTGATCCGCGCATTGATGTCGCGCGCGGCATTGGCGGAGCGTTCCGCCAGCGCGCGCACCTCGCTGGCGACCACCGCGAAGCCCTTGCCCGCGTCACCCGCGCGCGCCGCTTCGACCCCGGCGTTAAGTGCCAGCAGGTTGGTCTGGAACGACAGCCCGTCGATCAGCGCGATGATCTCCGCGATCTCGTTCGACGACCGTTCGATATCGGCGATCGCGGTCACCGTGCGCCGCACGATATCTTCGCTCTTGCGCACATTGTCGGTCGTGCGCCGGACGGCGCCGCTCGCGGTCTGTGCCTGATCGGCGGTTCCACGCACCGACGATGCGATCTCCGCCACCGCCGCGGCGCTTTCGGCCAGGCTGGCGGCCTGCTGCTCGGCGCGCTGCGCCAGATCGTTGGTGGCCGCGTGCATCTCGGCGGTGCTCGTCGCGATCCCGCCGGCGCTGCCGCGCACCGTGCTCAGCGCCGCGGACAGGCGCGACACCGCGGTGTTGAAGTCGCGTTCCAGCGACGTGTAGGCGGACGGGAAGTTGCGGATCTCCACCCGCAGATCCGAATCCGCCAGCCGCGACAGCGCTTGGCCGACCTCCGCCACCACCGCCTGCTGTTCGGCATCCGCCGCCGCCTTGGCGATCGCCGCCGCGCGGAACACCGCCACCGCGCGCGACATGCTGCCGATCTCGTCGCCGCGGTCCGTGTCGGGCACCTCGACGCCGTTGTCGCCCTTGGCCAACGTGTCCATCACCCCGGTCAGCCGCACAATCGGCCGCGCCAGCAACCGCGTCAGCACGATCGACACGGCCATCGCGCCGCCGATCATCACCAGCGCGCCCAGCAGCAGCGCGATCTTGCCGCCGGCCAATGCCGCCTCGCGATCGGCGCGCGCGATCTCACCCTGCTCCAGCTCCTGCTTGCGCAGCGCGCGCAGCGGCGCCAGTACCGGCAACACCGTCGCCTGCTTGCTGACCTCGCGCAATTGCGCCTGCGCCGCCATCCGGTCGACGCGCGACATGGCGATCAGGCGGTCACCAAAGCGTTCGCGCCATTGCGTGCTCTTGCGCTGCGATTGCGCGACCTTAGCCAGGTCCGCCGGGGTATCGGCCAGCAGACCGTTCAGCTTCGCGACCGCCGCCGCGCCCTGGGCGATCGCCTCGCGATACTGGGTCAGATAGGATTCGTCGCCGGTGATCAGGAAGCCGCGCATCTGGCTGTTCTGCCGCAGGATGGCGATTTCCATCTCCAGCGTCTGCGCCAGCACGTCCTGCCCGCGCACGCTGCTGGTGCTGGTGCCCTCGATACGCCCGAGGACGCTCCACAGCACGAGCATCATCGCCAGCACGACGGCGATGATGATGCCAAATGCCCCCGCGAGCTTTCGCGAAATGGGCAGGGAAGTCAGCATGACGGCCGGGTTCTCCGATAAAGTGTCCTGACCATGCCATCACAAGTGTAACATACCGTAAAC
>NZ_LSJO01000255.1:0-1066 GCF_001556735.1 Sphingomonas sp. CCH9-F2
GGCGGGCGCCCGTGCGCTGGCGGCGGAGGCGGCGCATCTGGAGGAATTGGTCGCTACCGCGCTCGCCTCGCGCGATGCGATCGCCGCCACCGCCGACGCGCTGGCGCGGATCGACGTCGCCGCCGCGCTGGCGGAACGCGCAGTGGAGGGCGCATGGTCGCGCCCGACCTTCGCCGACACCCCCTGTTTCGAGGTACGCGATGGCCGCCATCCGGTAGTGGAGGCGGCGCTGGCGCGTTCCGGCGACCGCTTCGTCGCCAACGATTGCGTGCTGGGCGACCGGTCGCGCCTGTGGCTGGTGACGGGGCCGAACATGGGCGGCAAGTCGACCTTCCTGCGGCAGAATGCGCTGATCGCGGTGCTGGCGCAGGCCGGCAGCTACGTCCCCGCCGCCGCCGCGCGGCTGGGGCTGGTCGACCGGCTGTTCAGCCGCGTCGGCGCGTCGGACAATCTCGCGCGCGGCCGCTCTACCTTCATGGTCGAGATGGTCGAGACCGCCGCGATCCTGGCACAGGCGACTCCCGACAGCTTCGTAATCCTCGACGAGGTCGGGCGCGGCACCTCCACCTACGACGGCCTCGCCATCGCCTGGGCGGTGGTGGAGGCGATCCACGAGGACAATCGCTGCCGCTGCCTGTTCGCGACCCATTACCACGAACTGACGCGGCTGGCCGAACGCTGCGACGCGCTCAGCCTCCACCACGTCCGCGCGCGTGAGTGGAAGGGCGAGCTGGTGCTGCTCCACGAACTGGCGGACGGCCCCGCCGATCGCAGCTATGGCCTCGCGGTTGCGCGGCTGGCGGGGATGCCGCCCGCCACGGTGCAGCGCGCCAAGGCGGTGCTGGCCAAGCTGGAGGCGGGCCGCGCGAAGACCGGCGGGCTGGCCGCCGGGCTGGACGACCTGCCGCTGTTCGCCGCCGCCGCGCAGGCCGAGGAGGAAGCGTGCGACGCGATCCGCGCCGAGGTGGAGGCGATCGACGTCGACGCGCTGACCCCGCGCGAGGCGCTCGACACGCTGTACCGGCTGAAGGCGCTCGCGCGGGAGACGGGCGGGGAGGGGTAGGGG
>NZ_LSJO01000256.1:0-3082 GCF_001556735.1 Sphingomonas sp. CCH9-F2
ACCAATATGCGCCCGCGCCGATCGCCGGCAGCGGGACGACCAGCACCGACTTGGGGTTCTGGAACGACGGCGGGTTGTTGAGCTGCAACCGCATCCGGTCGCCATGGCTGACCGCCAGCGCGGGCGCATATTGGTAGCTGGCGCTGCGGAACACGCCGAACAGCCGCGCGAAATCGCGCGCCAGCGAGATGTACGGGCTGTACAGCCCCGCGCCCGCTTCCTTGGTCGCGGCGAGGCTGTAGGCGAATTGCGTCGTCGTGCCGCCGATCGTCTCGGCCAGCGACGCGCCGCCGCCGGTCTGCAGCACCATCCCCTCGCGGTTCTGCGTCAGGCAGGCGGCCTGCAGCGCGCGCGGGCGCGACAGGCAGGCGGCGTCCAGCCGGATCGCCAGCGATCCCGCCAGCGCGGTCGACACCGGCTCCAGCCGCTCGGTCGATGCTTCCTCCGCACGCGCGATCCCGGCGACGAAGGCGTCGAACCGCGCACGGTCCAGCGATGCCTGGAACAGGTCCTGCGCGGCGCGCACGAACACGCCCGGCCGCCCGCGCACCGCCTGCACCACCGCGCCGTAATCGCCGCCGGTTTCGGGGGCGAGCAGCGCGATCGCCTGTTCCGCGCCCTCCGGCACGGTGGCGGTGATCGTCCCCTTTTTCGGTACCCAGGTGTCGGCGCGGAAGAACCAGTTCTTGGGCGGCGGATTGGTCGCCCCGCGCAGGAAGGCGAGGATGAGGACGTAGCGCGCCGCCTGATCGGCGGGCAGGTCGGCCTTCAGCACCAGCTTGTCGCCCGCGCGCAGGCCCGGCACCTGCCCGATCGGCAGCGTGGCCTCGCCGCGCGTCACCGTCATGGTCAGCGGCGGTCCGGCCAGGTCGAAGCTGTTGCTCGCCTGCTGCGCGCGCACCGCCAGCGGGACCGCGGTGGCAAGGGAGGTCGCGGCCAGTGCCGCCGTCAGCCTGTATCGCATCGCCCGCATGCCGGCCCCTATAGAACAGCCGCGCGCCCGCTGGCCACCGTCGCGCGGCGGGGGTCTTAACGGTTCGTCAACCATCCTGCGGCATGTCCGGCGGCGAACCCTGCGCGATCGGGCGCAGCCGGCGAAGGGCGGGAACGACGGATGGCGAAAGACGGCGCGGTGGTGGACGTCGCGATCATCGGCGCGGGGCCGGCGGGCCTGACCGCCGGCTATCTGCTGACCAAGGCCGGCTATTCGGTGGCGATCATCGAGAAGGACCCCGTCTATGTCGGCGGGATCAGCCGCACCGTCGAACACGACGGCTTCCGCTTCGACATCGGCGGGCACCGCTTCTTCTCGCGGTCGAAGGAGGTCGTTGACCTCTGGAACGAGATACTGCCCGACGATTTCATCGAACGCCCGCGGATGAGCCGCATCTATTACGAGGGCAAGTTCTACAGCTATCCGCTGCGCGCGTTCGAGGCGCTGGGCAACCTCGGCATCCTGCGCTCGGCCCTGTGCATGATGAGCTTCGCCAAGGCCAAGCTGCTGCCCAACCGCAACGTGAAGAGCTTCGAGGACTGGACCGTCAACGCCTTCGGCCGGAAGCTCTATTCGATCTTCTTCAAGACCTATACCGAGAAGGTGTGGGGCATGCCCTGCGACGCAATGAGCGCCGACTGGGCGGCGCAGCGGATCAAGGGGCTGTCGCTGTGGGGCGCGGTGGTCGACGGGCTGAAGCGGTCGCTGGGGCTGAACAAGGTGCCCAACGACGGAATGCAGACCAAGACGCTGCTGGAAAGCTTCCGCTACCCGCGGCTGGGGCCGGGGATGATGTGGGATGCCGCGCGCGACCGGATCGTGGAGCGCGGCGGACAGGTGCTGATGGGCCACGCGCTGCGCCAGCTGACCTTCAACGCCGCGACGCAGCGGTGGACCGTCGCGGCGACGCACGGCGACGGCGGCGTGGCGATCAACGCCGCGCACGTCATCTCCTCCGCGCCGATGCGCGAACTGGCCAGCCGGTTGCACCCGCTGCCCGCGACGCTGCCGGAGGCCGCGAACCTCAAGTATCGCGATTTCCTGACCGTCGCGCTGATGATCCGCTCGCCCGATCTGTTCCCGGACAACTGGATCTACATCCACGATCCCAAGGTGAAGGTCGGCCGCATCCAGAACTTCCGTTCCTGGTCGCCCGAAATGGTCCCCGATCCGGCGATCGCGTGCGTCGGTCTGGAATATTTCTGCTTCGAGGGCGACGGCCTGTGGTCGTCCAGCGACGAGGAGCTGATCGCGCTGGCCACCGCCGAGATGGCCGCGCTGGGGCTGTGCGACCCCGCGCATGTCGAGGGCGGCGCGGTGGTGCGCCAGGAAAAGGCCTATCCCGTCTATGATGAGGATTACGCCCAGAACGTCGACATGCTGCGCCGCGAACTGGAGGCGCGCTATCCGTCGCTGCATTGCGTCGGGCGCAACGGCATGCACCGCTACAACAACCAGGATCACGCGATGATGACCGCGATGCTGACCGTCCGCAACATCCAGGCCGGCGCGCGCGTCTACGATATCTGGGGGGTGAACGAGGATGCCGAATATCACGAAAGCGGCAGCGAGGGCGAAGCCGCCGCGCTCGCCAGCGTGCGGCAGGTGCCGGGCCGGCTGAAGGCGGCCTGAGCCGCCGCGGCAGGTCGATACCCGTGCCCACCGACACCCCCGCGCCGTCCGATCGCCGCCGTTTCGTCGCGGCGGTGCTGGGCGGGTGGCTGTTCACCGTCCTGATCCTGCTGGCGATCAGCGCGCCCGATATCGCGGCGCTGCGCTTTCCCGATGCCGACGATGCGATGCGCATGATCGAGGTGCGCGACTGGCTGGCCGGACAAGGTTGGTTCGACGTTGCGCAGCATCGGCTGAACGGCGGCGATTTCCCGATGCACTGGTCACGGCTGGTCGATATCCCGCTGGCCGCGACGATCCTCGCGCTGCGCCCGCTGCTGGACGCCGGCGCCGCGGATCATGTCGCGGCGGTGTTGGTGCCGATGCTGACGCTGCTGGCCACGATGGCGCTGATCGCGTCGATCACGCGCCGTGTCGCCGGGATGGCGCCGGCGTCCAGCAGCGGGCGCAGCGCGA
>NZ_LSJO01000257.1:0-1477 GCF_001556735.1 Sphingomonas sp. CCH9-F2
CGCCTGGATCCACGCCAGCCCCGCCATCATCACGGCGCGCGCGATGCCCAGCGAGATCGCCAGGTAGAACAGCCACGATACCGTCGCGGTGATCGCCGCCAGCGCGACGAACACCGCCACGTCGGTGCGCACCGCCCACAGATCGTGGTCGGGGACCGGCGGCATCGCCTGCGCCGGGGTGACGCCGATCAGCCCGGAGGCGGGGACGAACCTGTAGCCCTCCGCGCGCAGCGTCGCGATGATCCGCGGCAGCGCCGCCACCGTTTCCGACCGGTCGCCGCCGCCGTCGTGCAGCAGGATGATGTTGGCGGAATTCTCGGCGGTGCCGGCATGGACCTGGTCGATCACCTGCTGGTAGATCGAATCGGCGCCGGGGCGCTGCCAGTCGTTGGGATCGACGTGCAGCCCGACGACGGTATAGCCCGCCTGCTGCGCGGCCAGCGCCGGCCCCAGTTCGTCGGCGGTGGTCGGTTCCGCGTCACCGAAATAGGGCGCGCGGAACAACCGCATCTCGCGCCCGGTATAGGCCTGCACCAACCGCTGCGTCGCGTTCAGCTCCAGCATCGTCTCGTTGGGGCCCAGCGTCGCCATATTGGGATGGGTGTAGCTGTGGTTCCCGATCTCACCGCCGCCCGCGATGATGCGGTTGAGCAGCGCGGGGTGCTGCAGCGCGTTGCTGCCGATGACGAAGAAGGTGCCCGGCACGTGCGCGCGCTCGAGCACGTCCAGGATGCGCGGCGTCCAGGTCGCGTCCGGCCCGTCGTCGAACGTCAGCGCCAGCAGCTTGGGATTGGCGCCGCCCGTGCGCTGGACGACATAGGGGGTGGGCAAGGTGACGTAGCGTTCGTCGCGCACGATCCCGTCGGCATCGGCGGTCAGCACGCGCTGCCCGTCGGTGGGCGTGGCGGTGATGCGCAGGATCTCGCCCGTGCCCGACACGTCGGTATTGAGCAGCGAGGCGATGTGGCGCAGGTCCGGCGTGCCGCCGGTGCGGAACGCGGTCAGGTCCGCCCAGAAGCCGGGATCCTCGCTGCCCAGCCGCCACAGCGCGACATCGTCGATCCCCAGTTTCTTGAGCGCGCGCAGCTGGTTCCAGCTGGTCGCCGCGTCCATCATCCATATCGCGTGATGCTGGCCGTCCTCCTCATAGGCGAAGGTGGGGTTGCCGCTGCCCGGATCGAAGGTGATCGGCGCCTGGCTGTCGTGCGCGGCCAGCCACGCTTCCTCGATCGACAGCGCGTCGGTATCGTCGCCGTGCCAGTCATAGGCGTAGCTGCCCAGCGCCACGACCAGTTTGTCGCGCGGGATCACGCGCAGCGCGGCCTCCACCTGCGTCACGAACCAGTCCTGCGCGGCGATCGGGCCGGGGGTGCCGCCCTCCCAATGCTGGTCATAGGCCATGAAGATCACGCGGTCGGCGACCTGCCCGAACGCGGCCAGCGGCCATGCCTCATCCTCGGCGGGGACGGTGACCGCC
>NZ_LSJO01000258.1:0-3066 GCF_001556735.1 Sphingomonas sp. CCH9-F2
GGGTAGGGGCGGGCCGTCGTCCGGACCGGGTTCGTCACCCCAGCGTCGGCTGGGGTCTCCCCGTTGGGAAGCGCCACGCCGCCCCGGCAACAGACCCCGGCTTTCGCTGGGGTGACGATCATGGCCAGGACGGGCTGACGGTAGCGGATTCCCACCCACCGCAAAAGAAAGGCCTCCCCCGACACCCGCCGGGAGAGGCCTCATCCGCTATCGGAACGACAGGCCGATCAGGCGACCTTCGCCTTCAGCGCGTCGACCAGGTCGGTCTTTTCCCAGGTGAACAGGTCGCCCTCCGGCGTGCGGCCGAAATGGCCGTAGGCGGCGGTCTTCGAATAGATCGGGGCGTTGAGCTTCAGATGCTCGCGGATGCCCTTGGGCGTCAGGCGGACGAGCTGCGGCAGCGCCGCCTCCAGCTTCGCTTCCTCGACCGTGCCGGTGCCGTGCAGGTCGACATAGACCGACAGCGGCTCGGCGATGCCGATCGCATAGGACAGCTGGATCGTGCAGCGCTTGGCCAGCCCCGCCGCGACGACGTTCTTCGCCAGATAGCGCGCGACATAGGCGGCCGAGCGGTCGACCTTGGTCGGGTCCTTGCCGCTGAACGCGCCGCCGCCGTGCGGGGCCGCGCCGCCATAGGTATCGACGATGATCTTGCGGCCGGTCAGCCCGGCGTCGCCGTCCGGCCCGCCGATCTCGAACTGGCCGGTCGGATTGATGTAGATCTTCGTCGCATCGTCGATGAAGCCGTCCGGCAGCACGTCGGTGAACACGCCCATCACGTAATCGCGCAGCACCGCATATTTCGCGGCGTCGGCGTTCTCGCCCTTCTCGCAATAGCCGGGGGCGTGCTGGGTCGACACGACCAGCGCGGTCGCCTTCACTGGCACGCCGCCTTCGTACTGCAACGTCACCTGGCTCTTGGCGTCCGGCTCCAGGAACGGCGCGGCGCCCGAATGGCGGTCGGCAGCCATCCGCTCCAGGATCTTGTGGCTGTAATATAGCGTGGCGGGCATCAGGCCCGGCGTCTCGTCGGTCGCGTAACCGAACATGATGCCCTGGTCGCCCGCGCCCTCGTCCTTGTTGCCGCTTTCGTCGACGCCCATCGCGATATGCGCGGACTGGCCGTGCAGTTCGTTGAGGAAGCGGAATTCGTTCCAGTGGAAGCCCGACTGTTCGTAGCCGATGCGCTTCACGGTCGCGCGGACGGTCGCCTCGATCTCCGCCTCGATCCCCGGCGCCCACTGACCGTCCTCATACACGCCCTTGCCGCGGATCTCGCCCGCCAGCACGACCAGCTGGGTGGTCGTCAGCGTCTCGCACGCGACGCGCGCCTCGGGGTCCTTGGACAGGAACAGATCGACGATCGAATCGGAAATCTGGTCCGCCACCTTGTCCGGGTGACCTTCGGAAACGGACTCGGAGGTGAAGATGAACGACTGACGCATGGGCGCTCCGGCAGGTGATAACGATATAAAGATGCCTTTATGTCTTTATCGCGAGCGGCGGCGGATGGCAAATGCGATCGCCACCAGCATGGCACCGACGATCGCCGCCATCGCATTGCCCAGTTGCGCGAACGGCGTCGGCGCGCGCGCGGGCGGGATCGGCAGGTCGATCGCCCCGGCGCGATGGTGCGGCACCACGCCCAGCACCTCGCCGTCGGCGGAGATCACCGACGAATTGCTGTTGGGTGTGGCGCGCACGATCGGCAGCCCTTCCTCGATCGCGCGCAGCTGCGCCTGGCGCAGGAACTGCGGCGGACCCCAGGTGCCGAACCACGCCTCGTTCGACGGGTTGAAGATCAGCCGCGGGCGATGTGCGCGGTCGGTGACATGGCCGGAAAAGATGATCTCGTAACACACCTGTACCCCCAACGGGCCGAAGGTCGTCAGGTCCAGCGTGCGCGGGCCGGGGCCGGGGATGAAATCGATATCGCCCGGCACCAGCCGCGACAGCCCCAACGGGCGCAGCAGCCATGGCATCGGGAGATACTCGCCATAGGGGACCAGATGCGCCTTGTCGTAGCGCCAGCGGATGCGCCCGCGCGGGTCGATCAGGAACACCGAATTGGCCGCGCTCTTGACCTCGCCGGCGGAATCGAAATGCAGCGCGGTGCCCCCCGTCATCAACAGGTCGCGCGGCCCCAGCACCGAAGCCATCCGCGCGCGTGTGGCATAGGGGCTGGTCGCGCCATAGATCCACGTCGGATAATCGTCCTCGATGAAGTCCCGGATCACGCCTTCGGGCCACAGCACCAGCCGCGGCGCGGCACCGGGGCGCCCCGACAGCCGGGTGAGCCGCGCGAGCATCATCGCCTGATCGCTCTCGCCGCGCTGGTCCTGCGCCACATTGGGCTGGACGGTGACGACGCGCGGGTCGGTCGGCCCGTCGCGCGTATCGGAATCGGGGACGTCGCCGACGCCGCGCACCACCTGCACCGCCAGCAGCGCGACCAGCGCGGCGGCCAGCGGCCAGCGCCGCCGAGTGACCAGCAGCAGGAGCGCGCCGGCGGTGACGACGAACAGCCCGGACAGCGCATAGGTGCCGATATCGCGCCCCAGCAGCGCGACATCGTTGACGGGAAGTCCCAGCCAGATCACGCCCAGCGGATCCCAGGCATAGCCGGTGAACACCCAGCTGCGCAGCCATTCGGTCAGGATCCACGCCGCGCCGAACAGCAGCACGAACGCGGTGTCGATCGCGGGGCGCCGGAACCGCCACGCCAGCGCGGCGGCGATCGCGGGATAGACCGCCAGATACAGCGCCAGCGCCAGCGGCGCGACATAACCCAGTACCGGCGGCATCTTGTCCTGAAAGTCGAAAGCGTGCTGGAACCAATTGTCGTTGATCGTGAAATGCCCGACCCCGAACGCCCAGCCGCGCCACGCCGCGCCGCGCCACGTCGGCGCGTCGTGCACCAGCCACATCCACCCCGCCAGGCAGGCGAGCGTCAGCCACCACCAGTCCAGCGGGGCGAAGCCGCACGCGGCGGCGGCGCCCAGCAACAGGGCGGCAAGGGCGGGGTAGCGGCGGAGCACGGTCATCGGCGGGGGTGATGTCCTGATC
>NZ_LSJO01000259.1:0-4617 GCF_001556735.1 Sphingomonas sp. CCH9-F2
CCCCGCCGGTTCGGGCCACAGAAGCGCGACCGTCTCGGCAGTGTCGCCGACATAGTCGCGGCTCATGCGGAACAGCACCGGATCGACCCGCGCCTCGATCAGCGCGCGGACCACCGCGGGCTTCACCCCAGGTATGTCGATCTCCCCGGTCAGCGCTGCCAGCGCCCAGCCGCGATCGGGATCGGGGGTGGCGCGCAGATAGTCGCCGATCAACTTGAGCTTCGCATTGCGCGAGCGGGTGTAGATCAGGGCATCGAGGAGCGCGGCGAAGGCGTGCATGTCATGCGCAACGCATCATCGACCGATCGCGCTCCCGCGGGGTGGTGACGTCCAGCGCGAAAGCCGTTCGTGCCGAGGAGAGGCTGAGCTGTGGAAGCCTCGTCTCGAGGAATTACGCCAACGGCCCTTCGAGACGCCGTTTCGACACGCTCCATGGCTCCTCGGGGCGAAGGGAAAGGGGGAGCCAAACACCTTGCCCCCTGCCCCCTCAATCGATCGCGTCCTTCACCGCCTTGCCCGCCATCAGCCCCAGCACGAGGAAGATGACGAACAGCGCGATCGCGATGAAGAACAGGATCTTGGCGATCCCGACGAATGCGCCGCCGATGCCGCCGAAGCCGAGCGCACCCAGCACCAGCCCGACGATGAGGAAGATGAAAGCCCATTTCAGCATGGCGACGCTCCGTCAGACAGGGGGTGGGGATCAGCCCTTGCGGCTGGCCTCGAACAGGAACCAGGCGCGCTCCTCGGCCTGGTCGGTCCATTCGTCGACGATGCCGCTGGTGGCATTGTCCTTGGCTTCCTCGGCGGCGTCCTTCACCTCGCGGAAGCGTTCGACCAGCTTGAGGTTGTCGTCGCGCAGTTCCGCCAGCATATCGGCCGGGCCGACGAATTCGCGATCGTTGTCGACGATCGACTGGCGGCGCGAAATGTCGCCGATCGAGCGCAGCGTGGTGTTGCCGGTCTTCCGCACGCGCTCAGCAATGGCATCCGTCACCGCCAGGATCTGCGCCGCCTGATCGTCCATCAGCAGGTGATAGTCGCGGAAATGCGGGCCGGACACGTGCCAGTGGAAGTTCTTGGTCTTCAGGTACAGCGCGTAGCAATCCGCCAGGGCGGCGTTCAGCGTGTCAGCGACGGTGCGCGTGTCGTTGCGCGCCAGATCGGTCGGGGTCTTCAGGGCGGGGTTGGTCTCTGCCACGATCGGCTCCATGCAGCGTGAATTGGTATCGCTGCTGTAACGACGCGCGCGGCGAATGGCTCCGGCAAGAATCTCGTTCAGGGTAAGCGGGCGCTTATATAAGCGACACCGCCGTCAGGCCGGTGATCACGCCCGCGACGGTCAGCACCGCCGCGCTGCCCAGCCGGATCGCGCGGTGCGGCAGCCGCTGCCACGCCGCCTCGCCCATCGCCGCCGCCGCGGCGACCACCGCCAGCGCGCCGATCGTCGCGCCGACCGCCGCCGCCCAGGGCAACACGCTGCGCGCGCCCAGCGCGGCGGCGACGAACTGCATCCGGTCGCCCAGCACCATCACGAACAGCCCCAGCAGCGCGGTGGCGACGCGGCCGATCCGCCAGCCCGCCAGATCGTCGGGCCGGCGATGCCGCCACCCGGTCCCCAGCCCGGCGAACAGCAGCGCGAGGGCCAGCAGCAGCAGCCGCGCCTCCGGCGTCAGCAGCGGCCCGACCGCCAGCCCGGCGGCGACCCCGATCGCGTAATTGGCGGCGAGCGCGACGGCGGCGGCCGCGACGACCAGCGCGGGCGTGCGCCAGCGATCGGCCAGGATCGCGGCGAGCCACGGGGTCCGGTCACCGGCCTGGGTGATCGCCCCCAGCACCAGCGCCGCCATCAGCGCATCCATGCCGCGCGGATCAGTGCGCGAAGCGGACCGTGCAGGCGGCGGCGAAGGCGCGCGAGGCGGCCTCGTCCTGCCGGTCGCTGGCCACCGCCTCGGCCAGCAGCGCTAGCCAGTGGTGGACCAGCGCGCCGCGTTCCCCGCGCGCCAGCGCCGATTCGAGCAGATGCGCCACGGTGACCGCCGGCAGCATATGGTGGCGGTGCGCGATCGCGCGGATGCGATCGACGTCGCCCGCGATTCGCGCCGGCCCGCCGCGCCATTCGATCGCCGCGATCCGGTGCGACAGTTCGGCCTTCACATCCGTGATATCAGTGGCTTGCATCGGTCCTGCTCCTTGATGCACAGCGTCGCACAGACCGGTTACGGCGGGCTTAATCGCGGGGCGGCGCTTGACTTGCGCGCGCAGTTGCGCCAATCGCCCGCGTCTGTCGCGGCGGAGGTGCCTTCGCCGCTATTTTTCGTTCATTCGCTTAGGAATTGGTCATGGCCAAGCCGACCACCGTCAAGATCAAGCTCGTCAGCACCGCGGACACCGGCTTCTTCTACGTCACCAAGAAGAATCCGCGCACCAAGACCGAGAAGCTGAGCTTCAACAAGTACGACCCGGTCGTGCGCAAGCACGTCGAGTTCAAGGAAGCCAAGATCAAGTGACCGAACGAGTCGCGTAGGCGGCTCGTCGATCACCCGCCCGGGGAGCCGCAGGCGCGCCGCCAGCGGCTCTTTTCGTGCGTCTGCCGTCCCGCGCGCGTGCGTCCGGTCAGACCAGCTCGCTGACCGCCGCCATGAACCGCGCCAGCGTGATCGGTTTCGACACATAGGCATTGGCGCCGGCGGCGCGGATCCGCTCCTCGTCCTCGCGCCCGGCATAAGCGGTGACCGCCATGATCGGGATATGGCGCAGCGCCTCGTCCTGCTTCAGCTCCAGGATCAGTTCATAGCCGGTGACGTGCGGCATCTGGATGTCCATGACGATCAGCTCGGGCGTCACCTCGCGCGCGCGCTCCACCGCCTCGCGCCCGTCGCGCACCGGCTCGACCGCGAAGCCGTGCGCGCGCAGCAGGTCGCAGAACAGCTTCAGGTTCAGTTCGTTGTCCTCGACAACGAGCACGGTTTTTGCCACGCGGGATCGGTCTCCTCCGGCGCGACGATAGAGAATGGTTTCGACCGACACAAATCCGAACGACGCTTCGACACTGGCATTGGGGGCGCTCGGCTGGACGCTGGGCGACGACGATCGCGCCGCGCGGCTGGTGTCGCTGACCGGGCTGACCCCGGGCGACCTGCGCGCGCGGCTGGGGGAGCCGGCGGTACTGGCGGCGGTGCTGGCGTTCCTGGAGGCGCATGAACCGGACCTCGTCGCCTGTGCCGAGGCGACCGGCACGACGCCCGCACGGCTGGTCGCGGCGCGCGCGGCGCTGGAGCGGGCGGCATGACGGATTCCCGTCCGCTGTTGATCTGCGACTGCGACGAGGTGCTGCTGCACATGCTGCGGCACTTTTCCGACTGGCTGGGCGAGGCGCATGACGTCGATTTCTCGATCGGCAGCTGGGAATTGGCAAAGAACATGAAGCGCCGCGGCGACGGCCCGCCGCTGACGCAGCAGGAGATGCTCGGCTTCCTGGGCGGATTCTTTCCCGAACAGATGGCGCGCCAGACGCTGGTGCCCCACGCGCGCGAATCGCTTGCCTGGCTGGCGGAGCGGGCGGACATCGTCATCCTCACCAACCTGCAGGACGATTGCCGCACCCATCGCATCGAGCAGTTGGCCGCGTTCGGGATCGAGCATCGCGTCGAATGCAACCAGGGCGGCAAGGGCGCGCCGGTGGCGCAGCTGGTCGCCGAGCACGGCGATCCGGTGACGGTGTTCGTCGACGATTTGCCGCACCATCACCAGTCGGTCGCCGAGCACGCCCCAGGCGTATGGCGGCTGCACATGGTGTCCGAACCCGAACTGGCGCCGGGCGTCCCCGCCGCGCCCGCCGCACACGCGCGGATCGACGACTGGCGGCAGGCGCGCGAATGGATCGCGGACCGCTTCGCCGAAGGGGCGGACGCGAGAGCGGCTTGACCGCGGGCATGCGTCGCCGCAAGCAGCGCGCATGACCGATCGCATCGACCGCACGCTCCAGGAACTGGGGCTGGAACTGCCGCAGGCCGCGGCCCCCGTCGCCGCCTATGTCCCCGTCGTCGAGGCGGGCGGGCTGCTCCACATTTCCGGCCAGCTGCCGTTCCGCGACGGCGCGGTCGTTACCGGGCGGCTGGGCGACGACGTGTCGCTGGAAGCCGGGCAGGACGCGGCGCAGCGCTGCGCGCTGATGCTGGTCGCGCAGATCAAGGCGCATATCGGCAACCTGGAGCGCGTCGTGCGCATCGTGAAGCTGGGGGTGTTCGTCAATTCGACCCCCGACTTCACCGACCAGCCCAAGGTGGCGAACGGCGCGTCGGAGCTGATGGTCAAGCTGTTCGGCGACGCGGGCAAACATGCGCGCTCCGCGGTGGGCGTCGCGGTGCTGCCGCTGGGCGCGGCGGTGGAGGTCGACGCGATCGTCGAGGTCGCCGCCGCCCTGTGATCGCGGCGCGGCGCCTCCTACATCGGGTGCGATGACCCCGCTTACCGCGCGAATCGCCGACGGCGTCGCCGCCATCCCCGCGGACCAGTGGGATGCGTGCGCCGGCCCCGCCAACCCGTTCGTCGGCCACGCCTTCCTGACCGCGCTGGAACGGTCGGGCAGCGTCGGCGGGCGCAGCGGGTGGCAAC
>NZ_LSJO01000026.1:0-4331 GCF_001556735.1 Sphingomonas sp. CCH9-F2
ACGCGGACCCGCCACAGTCCGTCGGCAGTTTCCACGCGCCCGTGGAAGCTGGCGGCAACCTCCATCGCGCGCGCCTCGTTAGAGAACGCCGCGATCTGCACGGTCAACGGCACTCCCGGCGGGACGGCGACCGGCGCCACCGGCGTCGGCAGGGCGCGCGTCGGCGCGGGCAATTGCCGCCGCAGCGGCCGCAGCACCGCCTCCGGCGTGTCCAGCCGCGGCGAGGCGGCCTGCCCCTGCGCGATCGCCGCCGCATCCGCCGGCGACGCGGCCACGCTGCGCACCCGTACCGGCGCAAGCGGCTTGGCTGCGGTACCCAGCGACCGCGCCGCAGCGGTCGACAGGTCGATCTCGCGATCGGGCGGCGTCGGCCCCCGGTCGGTGATCCGCACCAGGATCGTGCGCCCGGTGTCCAGAGCCGTCACCTCTGCGTAGGAACCCAGCGGCAACGTGCGATGCGCCGCGGTCATCCCGGCATTGGCGAAGGGCGCGCCCGACGCGGTCGTCGCGCCCTCCAGCCCATCGCCATACCATGACGCATAGCCGACCGCGTCATAGCCGGCCGCCGCGCCGTTCCCGGCGGTCGCGGCCGGTCCGGTGGCACTCGCCACCTCGGGCGGCTGGCTGGCACCCGCTGCGCTCGCGGGGGGACGCAGGGTTACCGCCGGCACGTCGTCGCTGCCGTTCTGCGCCGCGGGCAACGGCGCCGCATCGCTGCCGCACCCCGCCACCATCATCGCCAGTGCGGCCAGCACCGTCTCAGCGCGCAATCGCATCGGCCAGCAGCCCCACCGACAGCGCGTAGAAATTGGAGCAATTGTAATCGAGGATCACGCGATAGTTGCTGGTCAGCAGATAGGCGGTGCGCCCCGGCCCGTCCGGCTCGATCAGCGTCGCCTGCACGCGGTCGGCAGGCCAGCTGCCACTTTCGGGCACCATGCCCAGCGCGCGCCATTCGGCCATCGTCCGCCACCCGCTGTGGCGCTGGAACACCCGCGGGCAGCGCGGCGATACCAGCCGGTTGCGTACTTCGCCACGGTCGAACGTCGCCGGCACGCTGACCGCGACGCCCCACGGCTCGCCCGCGCGCCACCCGGCCATCGCGAAATAATTGCCGATCGACGCCAGCGTGTCCGCCGCGCTGTTCCAGATATCGGCGCGCCCGTCGCCATCGCCGTCGCGCGCCAGCCGCAGATAGACCGACGGCAGGAATTGCGGATTGCCGGTCGCCCCCGCCCAGCTGCCGAGCAATTGCGCGCGCGGCACCCCGCGGTCGATCATCTTCATGGCGGCGATGAACTCGCCCTCGAACAGCGGCCGGCGGCGTCCTTCATAAGCGAGGCTCGCCAGACTGCGCAGCAGGTCGAAATTGCCGGTGTAACTGCCGTAATTGGTTTCATGCCCCCAGATCGCAACCATGATCTGCTCGGGCACCCCGGTCTGCGCCTCTACATTCGCCAGCCGGCTGCGCTGCGCCGCGTAGGTGGTGCGCCCGCGCCCGATCCGTGCCGCATCGACATGCGCCGCGCGATAGGGCGCAAACATCGAGATCGGGGCATTGGGTGCCGTCTCCGGCTGCTGGCGGTCCAGCGCGACGACGCGCGGATTGAACGTCAGCGTCGGCAGCACCGCATCGACGGTCGCCGGTTTCACCCCGGCGGCGATCGCACGGCCGCGCACCTGCTGCAGATAGGTCTGGAACCCCGCCTGTTCGTCGGTCCCGACATCTTGCGCCGCGACCGGTCCTGCGCCGGCCAGGGCGCCCCCCGTCAGCACGGTCATGACGAGCAACGCAGCGCGCAGGCGCCGGGCGAGTGGTGCAACCCCCTTCATTCGCGCCGTTCTGACATAGTGGCGCGCCGCGCGGAACCGCAAATCACCGCCGCACTTGCACGACCGGGCGCACCCGTCCTAAGCGCGGCGCTCGCAACGGCACGATCGCGACGCGTGCCCAGTGTCGCGATCGCCGCTGGCGAACCGCGGAAGAGTGGCCGAGTGGTTTAAGGCACTGGTCTTGAAAACCAGCGACGGGGCAACCCGTCCGTGGGTTCGAATCCCACCTCTTCCGCCAGCCTCTCCGACTGATCTGCGCGATGCCGGTGTCAGTTAAGCTGCTTCGGCGGCGTCACGGGCAGCGGCAGCGGAGCGACGGGAACGCCATCCTCGATCAGCGCGATTACTTCCGCCGTGCTCGCCTGGCCGTGGATAGCGGCATGTTCGCTGTCGCCGTCGTGCATCGCGCGTGCTTCCCGCGCGAAATCGCTGCCGACCCAGCGCGAATTGCTCAGCAGCCGGGCCTGTACCTCTGCGAGACGCGCGAGGATCGCGCGGCGATCGTCATCGGTGGCGAAGGGCGCCGTATCGCGATTGCCCTTCGGCGCGACGTTCGGGGCCATCACCGCCTTGCCGATCTCCACATCACCGCACAGCGGGCATGACACCAGCTTGCAGTCGCGCTGCTGCTCGAACGCGGCGCCGGAGGCGAACCATGCCTCGAACACATGGCCCCCGCCACAGCGAAGGTCGAAAACGATCACGGCTCAGCCCGCCAGCATCGCATCCAGCTTGCCGTCGCGCTCCAGCGCGGCCAGATCGTCCGATCCGCCGACATGCGCGCCGCCGATGAAGATCTGCGGCACGGTGGTACGGCCATTGGCGCGCTGGATCATCTCCTCGCGCTTGCCGCGATCCATGGTAATGTCGGTCTCCTCCGGCGCGACGCCCTTGGAGGACAGGAGGTTCATCGCCCGCGCGCAATAGGGGCAGAACGCCTTGGTGTAGATTTCGACCTGTGCCATCCCTTGTAGGTGTGATCGCGGACGCGCGCTGTCAATCCGCCGTCACGCCTCCTGTGCTTCGACAATCACCCGCGCCCACGCCAGCACCGTGACACGCGCGACGCCCGCGCGGCGCAGCACCGCGATGCAGGCATCGGTGGTGGCGCCGCTGGTATAGACGTCGTCGACCAGCACGACATGCCGGCCACGCAACCGATCCGCCGCGCCCGGAGCGACCGCAAACGCCCCGGCCACCGCTTGGCGGCGTTCACGCGGGTTGCGGCCGCGCAGGACGGGGGTGGCGCGCCGACGTCGCAGCAGGTCCATCGCGCTCTTCACACCGCTGCCGCGCGACAAGGCCGCCGCGATCAGCCCCGCCTGGTTGTAGCCGCGCGTCCACAACCGCCAGCGATGCAGCGGCACGGGCAGCAACAGGTCGGCATCCGCGGGCAGGTGGCGCTGCATCAACCGCGCCATCGTCACCGCATAGGCGGTGCGCCGCTGGTATTTCAGCCGCAGCGCCACCGTGCGGGCCACCTCGCCATAAGCGACCGCCGCGCTGACCCCGGCGTGTTGCGGCGGCGTGGAAAGGCAGGCCCCGCATTGCGCGCCCTCCCCCCGGTCAGTCTCGAAGGGGCTGTGGCAGGTCGCACACCACGGCGGCCCCAGAAACCGCAAACCGCCCCAGCATCCCGCGCAGAAGCGGGCGGGCGCCTCCACGATTGCCCCGCATCCGGGGCAGCGTGGCGGCAGGGCCAGGTTCAGCAGGCGGGTGAGCGGCACCTCCCCCTTGTGGCCACGCGCCCGAGCGCGCACAAGCCGCAGCCGGATCATGCAGCCCGTCGACATCTTCGATCGCTCCGCGCGCCGTCGTCACCGCGACCGCGCCGCCCCGCGCTATGCCGCGCACGATTTCCTGCGTGTCGCGATGCTGGACGGCATCGCCGACCGACTGGCCGCCGTCACCCGCACCTTCGCGGACGTGCTGGATATCGGCACGTTCGATGCCGCCTTCGCGCCGTTGCCGGGCACGCGGATCGCGCGGCTGGACCCCGGTTTCGCCTTCGCAAGCGCGGCCGGGGGGGTACAGGGCGATGAAGATCGCCTGCCGTTTGCCGATCACAGCTTCGATCTGGTGGTCGCCGCCGGAACGCTCGACAGCGTCAGCGACCTGCCGGGGGCGTTGACGCTGATCCGGCGGACCTTGCGCCCCGACGGGCTGTTTCTTGGCGCATTCGTCGGCGGCAACAGCCTGCCGCAACTGCGCGGCGCGTTGCGCGCGGCCGAAAGCGATCGCCCGGTCGCCCGCTGCCACCCGCTTGTCGACGTGCGCTCCGCCGGCGACTTGTTGCTGCGCGCCGGCTTCGCGCTACCCGTCGCCGACATCGAAACGCTGTCGGTGGGTTATCCGGGGATCGGGCGGCTGCTCGAGGATCTACGCGGAATGGCGGCGGGCAATGTGCTGCTGGAACGGCACGCGCTGCGGCGGGACACACTGGCCCGGGCGGCCGACGTGTTCGCCGCGGCGCGTGCCGTTCCAGCAGCACATTGCCC
>NZ_LSJO01000260.1:0-9781 GCF_001556735.1 Sphingomonas sp. CCH9-F2
GAACAGCACCGAGCTGTTGAAAGACTGGCGTGAGGCGTGGAGCGCGCATGTCAACGAGCGCATGGCCGAGTTGGGGCTTGAGGGTCGGATCGATCATCGCTCCTATGAGGAGCAGGGCATCGAGCTGGAGCCGCAGCACAAGATCGGCCCGGCAGCATCGCGGCGACCGGAGCAGGGGCTTGAGGCGGAGCGGATCGAGGATCACACGCGCATCGCGCGTGAGAACGGCGATCGGATTATCGCCAATCCCAATGTCGCGCTGGACGCCATCACCCGGCAGCAGGCCACGTTCACTACCCGCGACCTTGCGACGTTCGCGTTCAGGCATTCGGACGGCAAGGAGCAGTTCGACCAGGTGATGGCGGCGGTGCGCGCCAGTCCCGAGCTGGTGGCGCTGGGCAAGGACGGGCGTGACCAGGAGCGGTTCACGTCCCGCGATATGATCGCGACCGAAGCGCGGCTTGAGCGTGCTGGAGACGAGCTGGCGGCGCGGAGGGATCATGGTCTCCCGGCAGCGGTTCTCGACCGAGCGAGCGCCGTTGCCGGGAGTGAAGGGCTCGTGCTCGGGGACGAGCAGCAAGCCGCGCTGGAGCATATAACCGCGTCGAGCGGCATCGCCAATGTGGTCGGATATGCCGGCACCGGCAAATCCGCCATGTTGGGCATCGCGCGCGATGGATGGGAGCACGCAGGCTACACCGTTCGCGGCGCGGCGCTGTCCGGCATCGCGGCCGAAAATCTGGAGGGCGGATCGGGCATCCAGTCCCGGACCATCGCCAGTCTTGAACACGCATGGGGGCAGGGGCGCGACCAGCTTGGCCCCAAGGACGTGCTGGTGGTGGACGAGGCGGGCATGATCGGCACCCGCCAGATGGAGCGGGTGCTGTCTCATGTCCGTGATGCCGGCGCCAAGGTGGTGCTGGTGGGCGATCCCGAGCAGTTGCAGGCGATCGAAGCCGGCGCGGCGTTCCGGTCGATGGCCGAGCGGCATGGCGCGGCCGAGATCACCGAGGTTCGCCGGCAGCGTGACGACTGGCAGAAGGAGGCGACGCGTTCGCTCGCCACAGGCCGCACAGGCGCGGCGCTGCACGCCTATGAGAGCCGGGGCATGGTGCAGGCGGCCGACACGCGCGAGGGGGCGCGGGGCGAGCTGGTGGGTGGTTGGGATCGCCAGCGCCAGGCCGAGCCGGACAAGACCCGGATCATTCTCACCCACACCAACGCCGAGGTGCGCGCGCTCAACGAGGAGGCGCGCGGGCGGATGCGAGCGACCGGCGAGCTGGGCGCGGACGTGGGCGTAACCGTGGAGCGTGGCCGGCGCGACTTCGCGGCCGGCGACCGGATCATGTTCCTGCGCAATGAGCGCAGCATGGGCGTGAAGAACGGCACGCTGGGCACGCTGGAGCAGGTCAGCGAGCGCCGCATGGCGGTACGGCTCGATGACGGCAACCGCGTCGCGTTCGACCTCAAGGACTATGCGCATGTCGATCACGGCTATGCCGCCACCATCCACAAATCGCAGGGCGTGACCGTCGATCGCGCGCATGTGCTGGCGACGCCGGGGATGGACCGGCACGGTACCTATGTCGCCCTGTCCCGGCATCGCGACGGGGTGGCGTTCCACTATGGCCGCGACGACTTCACCGATCAGCGCCAGCTCGCCCGCGTCCTGTCGCGTGACCGCGCCAAGGATATGGCCGGCGACTATGCCGCGCCGTCCGACCAGGACCGGGCACGCGCCTTCGCCGAGCGGCGCGAGATCCGGTTCCCGGAACTCGCACGGGAGATCGCCGCCAAGGTGCGCGACAAGGCCAAGGGCATGTTCGACGGCTTCCGGCCCAAAGCGGTGCGAGAAACATCCATTTCGGATGTAAAGGCGCAGGCCGAGCCGGCGATCGGGGGCAAGCCCGACCAGGCCGGGGCGATCGAACGCTATGCGCGCGCCGCGGCCGATATAGGCCGGATGCGCGCCAAGGACTTGCCGGTGCTGCCGCATCAGGAGAGCGCATTGCGCAAGGCTGGCGAGGCGCTGGACGCGAACCGGCCCCATGCCGCGCGTGATCTCGCTTCCGCGCTCAGGCGCGATCCCAGTCTCATCGAGCAGGCCGCTGGCGGCAACACCGGAGGGGCCGTGCGCGCGATGGCCGAGGAGCAGCGCGTGCGGCTCGACCCGGAGGCGCGCGCGGGTCGCTTCGTGGAAGCCTGGAAGGCGATGCAGCGCGATCGTGCTGCCCTTGAGCGGGCGGGCGACCGCCCCGGCGCGGAGCGGATGCGCGGCAACATGGCGAAGGTCGCCGGTGCGATCGGCCGCGATCCGCAACTTGAATCCGCGCTGCGTCGCCGCGCGCCCGAGTTGGAGCTGAAACTGGAGAATGACCGCGCAATCGGGGATGCGCTGGCGAAATCGCTGGGGCCGGACCGCGAGCGCGACCGGGGATTGAGCCGGTAGGCATTCGTGCTTTCGGGTATGAAAAGGAAGCAGGATTGAGCAAGGACGAGCACGAACCCGAGACAGCCCAGGAGGCCTTCGCGCGGGTGGAGGGTGAGCTGGCGCTGCTACGCCGCGCCGTCGAGCGCATGGCGGTCGAGCGCGCCGAACTTCCCGAGCAGCCCGACTATAGCGAGACGCTGGCGGGCATGGTGCAGAAGATCGACGCCACCTTGCAGCGCGCCGACGCGCTGGTGACGGCAGCCAGGGACGGAGCAACGCCGCGTCACGTTGTTGACCGGATCGTAGCGGCAGGCGGTGACGCCCGCGCCGAGGACCGGCGGACGATCGCGACCGCAGCCGCAGAGCTGAAGGATGCAACTCGGGCGCTTCAGGGCGTCACCGCATCGGCGCGGCGGGGCTACGAGCAGAACCGCTGGTTGATGTGGACGGCGATCGGCGGAGTGGTGCTCGGCATGGTGCTTTGGGCGGCGTTCGCCGGCGTCGTCGCGCGTGCCGTGCCGGCGAGCTGGCAATGGCCGGAAAAGATGGCGGCGCGAGCGCTCGACCTGTCAATGTGGGAAGGCGGGCAGCGGATGATGCAGGCCGCCTCGCCCACCGCGTTCCGCGCGATCATAGCGGCCGACAGGATGGTGTTGGCCAATCGCGAAACGATCGAAGGGTGCAGCAAGGCCGCAGCCCGAACGCGCGAGACGGTGCGATGCACAATCAAAGTTGGTGCTAGCCTTGAGGAGCAGCAGGATAGCGACCGCTAGTTCCTATTCACTGCAACTCGATTTTGGCATGATTGCTGGCTCACTTTTTACTGATTTGCCCTGCTGGTTGCGCGAGCCGGCGCGCCAAGCTGCGACTATCAAATAGATACCTGCGGCAATCATCGGCACGGTGAGCCACTGACCCATATGAAGCCCTGTTCTGGCTGTGAAGCCGACAAGCTGGGCATCCGGCTCCCGGAAGAATTCGACAATGAAGCGAGCGAGCCCATAGCCAAGAAGGAACACGCCGACGAGCATGCCAGGGCGACGTCGGGCGTTGGTAAACCAGAAAAGGCACGCGAGCACGGCAAACAAGACCAGTCCTTCCAGCCCGGCTTCGTAGAGCTGGCTCGGGTGACGCGCGAGGCCATCGCGACTTCCGGGGAACACAATCGCCCAAGGCACATCGGTGGGCTTTCCCCAAAGCTCACCATTCACGAAATTAGCGAGGCGGCCGAAGAACAGGCCGATCGGCACGGTGCAGGCGACATAATCATGGACCCGCAGCCATTCGAGGCCGTGTCGTCGCGCGAACAGGATCAGCGCGAGCGAGACGCCAGCTGCACCCCCGTGGAACGACATGCCGCCGTCCCACAGCTTGAGGATTTGCAGGGGGTCGAAGATCATCTCAGGACCGTAAAAGATCACATAGCCGAGACGGCCACCGAGGATAACGCCCAACGTCGCGTAGAACACGAGATCGTCGGCTTGTGCGCGGTTCATCGGGGCCGCTGGTTGGGCCAGCAGCCGCAGCAGATACCACCACCCGGCAATGATGCCGGCGATATAGGCCAGCGAGTACCAGCGGATGTCGAGCGGGCCTATGGAGATGGCTATCGGGCTCAATCCGAGGCTGGCGAATGCGATATGGCTATCCAAGGATTGTATCCTGCCTGCGAGAAGCGGCGCTCGAGCGCGCCATGGGTTATTCCGGTGCGATTGAAGCGCCGGCATCCTTGAGCGCCGCAAACCCGCCGGGGACGTGGGCGACATTCTCCACGCCCATCTCCTTGAGTGATTTTGCGGCCAGCGCCGAGCGGGCGCCGGACCCACAATAGAGCACCAACCGCGATCCACTGGCGAGTTTGGCATTGTGGGTGGGGCTTTCAGGATCGACCTGGAATTCCAGAAGGCCACGCGGGACATGCACCGCACCAGCCACCAGCCCCGATTTTGCGACTTCCCCTGGCTCGCGGATGTCAACGAACTGGACCTTGGGATTGCCGACAAGTTTGGCTGCATCGTCAGGCGCGATAGTTTCGACAATCGCATTCGCTTCGGAAACCAGTTGTTTCGAGGTGCGTGTTGGCATCGACTTTCTCCTGTAAATGAACCTGTATCGGATGGCTCAGCCCTGCTCGGACTTGCCGCCTATCTGGCGCAGCATTTCCGGCAAATCTGTCGGGCAATCACCGCAAAGCTTGTTTGCCGGAACGGCAACGTCGATCTTCTTTGGGTAGGGAAGATCGAGAGCGGCCATGATCGCGACGAATTCCTGAACGGTCTTGCCCGCAAGGCGCGGGTTCCGTTCACGCTCCTGCGCCACTGTCGTGATGTGGCGATGATTGTAGTCGTGAGCCGGGTAGATCAGACCATCGCCCGGCAGCGTGAAAATCTTCTGCGTGACGGAGTGATAAAGGGTGGCGGCGTCACCGTTTTGGAAGTCGGTGCGGCCACAGCCGTCGATTAGCAGGGCGTCGCCGGTGAAGGCGCGAAGACCATCGGGCTGCTCAACCAGGTAGGTATGGTGGGCGTCGGTGTGCCCCGGAGTAAACAGCGGCTGAAGCTTGAGCGCGCCGACAGTCAAAGGCTGGTCCTCGGCGACCCCCACGTCAGCACAGGGAAGGCCGTCCATGGCGGGGTACGCGATCTTGGAGCCGGTAAGGCTGCGCAGATAGCAGGCCGATGTGACGTGGTCCGCATGCACATGCGTCTCCAACGTATAAGCCAGTTCGAGATCCAGTTCCTGAAGCGCGGCAAGGTCGCGTTCGATCGTTTCGAGGACAGGATCGATCAGGACGGCTTTGCGCGTCTCCGGGCAACCGAGGAGGTAGGTGTAGGTCGAGGACTCCGGCTCGAACAACTGACGAAAGATCATGATCGGTCTCCAATGGTGTCTAGCCGCCGATCCCGCCCAGGCTGCGGAACAGCATGTAGGCGGCCACGGCCAGCAGGACGAAAGCGAAGATGCGGGTGAGCAAGCCCTTATGATCGGCGAGCCGGATGGCGGTTTGCATGCCGGCGACGCCGCCAGCGACCCCGCCAGCGATGAAGAAGCCGGCCACGCGCCAATCCACGAGTCCTGACAGGGCATAGTTGAGGGCTGTCGCCGATCCGAACGTTCCCACCGAAAACAGCGACGATCCGACCGCGTTGAGGATGGGCATGCCGCTGCCGAGCATGATGCCGGGCACAATCAGGAAGCCGCCGCCGATGCCGATGAACCCTGACAGGAGGCCGGCGAGAAGGCCGATCGCCACGAGCCGCACAGCGATGGGGCGCGTGATCCGCACGCCCGGGTCGCCGCCGCCGGATTTGCCGCGCAGCATGGAAACCCCCACCACGATCATCACGCCTGCGAACAGCACCAGGAGATGCTGACCCGCCACCATCTTGCCCAGGGTGGAGCCGATCAGGGCGCCTATGACGCCCGATGCCCCGAAGACGAGGGCGCAGGGCCACTTCACGGTTCCGGCCCGGGCGTGCTGGATCAGGTTGGCGAAGGCATTGGCGGCCACCGCCAGCGCGCTCGTGCCGATCGCGACGTGCGGGTCCTTCATGCCCACGACATACAGCAGCAACGGCAGGGCAAGGATCGAGCCGCCGCCGCCGATCACCCCGAGGGTAAAGCCGACGACGACACCGGATATGAGCGTGAGGATGTCGACCGGCGTCATGGGTTTGCCCCGGGCCTGGCTGCGCGATAACGTTCCTGAAGGGCGAAGACGCCCATGCCCGCCAGCATCGCCACGACGAACACCAGCGCCGCCGGCGCTCCGAGGCTCAGGGCGACCAGGGCCGGACCAGGGCAGTAGCCGACGAGGCCCCATCCGACGCCGAACAAAGCCGCGCCCGAGAGAAGCTTCTTGTCCAGGGACCGGGACGATGGCCCATTGAACGCCGGTGCGAAAAGCGGAGCATCGCGCCTTCGGCCGAGTGCAAATCCCAACGCTGAAACCATGACGGCCGAGGCCAGCACCAAGGCAAGGCTCGGGTCCCACGACGGCGCGGCGACATCAAGAAACGCCAGAACCTTGCTGGGGGCTATCATGGCGGAGACGATCAGGCCGAAGCCGAAAATGAGCCCCGAGGCGAGCGCGATGAGCAGCTTCCTCATTGCTCAGAGTCCGATGACGTGTCGGGCGACGTACACAGTCGCGGCCGCTGTGATGAGGAAGACGCCTGTCGCGGCGAGCGAGCGGGGCGAGAGCCTCGCTATTCCGCAGACGCCATGCCCGCTGGTGCAACCACTCCCGAGCCGAGTCCCAAATCCCACCAGAAGGCCGGCTGCGATCACGACGGCGACTGGGGCCGGCGACGTGAGGTCCGGTAGCAGGCCGCCCGCCGCCCGGTAGAGCAAGGGCGCGGCGAGCAGGCCGACCAGGAATGTTGCGCGCCAGGCCATCTCGCCGCGGACAGGCGCAAGCACCCCGCCGACGATGCCGCTGATTCCAGCGATGCGCCCATTGGCGATCCACAGGAAGGAAGCCGAGAGGCCGATTAGCGCGCCGCCCACGATGGCCGAGAATGGGGTGAAACCCTCCATCGTCAGGATTCTCTGCTCTCAGCTTCGTCACCGGCGCAAAAGAGTGCGTAGAGTTCCGTCAGGATCGGCAGCACGCGCTCGGACGTGATGCGGTAGAATATCGTCGTTTTCTCCCGCCGTGTTCCGACCAGGCCTTCGTCGCGCAGCGTGGCCAGATGGCGGGACAAATTCGACTGTGTCAGTCCGAGGCGTTCGCCCAGATCGGTTACCGACAACTCCCCGCCGAGCAGGCTGCACAGGATCATCAGACGGTGCCGGCTCGCAAGCGAACGGAGGAACGCTTCCGCTTCGCCGGCCTTTTCCTCCAGAAGCTCCGGAGACATTTTAACGAGGGAAGGTGGCACAGTTGCTCCAAACATCTTATATGTAGCATATATGATGGAGTGGTGTTCGATCAAGCGCCAGCTAGGAGGTTCCCCCCGTGAGCTACTATTTCGCCAAGCCATCGAGGCTCCTTCGAAGCGCCGGAGTGCGAGGTAACCCCATGCTGATCGACCAGGCTGTCCGTATCGCTTCCGAGCTGCGCTGCACGCTGGGACAGATTTAGATGCTCGATCGACGTTCGCTGTTGGCTGGCGGAGCGGCATTGTTCGCAACCACCGCTTGCTCGCGCTCCACGCCGGGCCTCGGCGGGGGAGGTGCAAACCCGCTTCCGATGCCGCCGCTGTTGGACGCACGGCCTGGCCGCTCATTCGCGCTACGGGTCCAGTCCGGAACGACTTCATTTTATCCAGGCCGGCCGAGTGACACGCTCGGGTATAATGGCAGCTATCTCGGACCGACGATCAGGGTGCGCCGTGGCGACGACGTGGCGGCTGTCGTGACCAACGGGCTCAACGCGGACACGACTGTGCATTGGCACGGGCTTCTGATCCCCGGAGAGCTGGATGGCGGCCCCCATCAGATCATCGCGCCGGGCGCGACCTGGCGGCCCACGCTCCCGATCCGGCAGCCCGCAGCGACCCTCCTTTATCACTCACACGTCCATGGGTTGACGGCCGAGCAAGTCTATTCGGGCCTGGCTGGGGCGTTGCTGGTAACCGACGACGAAGAGCAGGGCCTGGGGCTCCCGTCAGAATATGGCGTGGACGATCTGCCCCTGCTCATCCAGGATCGCCAGTTCGAAAATGGTCGCCTTGTCATGCCAGGCGGCATGATGGTCGCCATGCAGGGCCGGCGCGGCGACACGATCCTTGTGAACGGCGCGGTGAATCCGCTGGCGGCGGTGCCAAATCGGTTGGTTCGCCTGCGGCTCGTCAACGCATCGAACGCGCGGATTTATGAGCTGTCGTTTTCCGATCGGCGGAGCTTTCACTGGATCGGAACCGAAGGGGGGCTGCTCGAACACGCAGTGGCATTGGAAGCCATAACCTTGGCGCCGGGCCAACGTGCCGAGCTTCTCGTGGACTTCACGGACGGTAGGTCCGCCTCGCTGGTGACGGCGGCTGATACCAACAGCTCGATGATGGGCGGCATGGGTATGATGGGGCGTGGCGCCCGAAGGACCGATGCCGCGGCACCAGCGACCGTGCTGCGGTTTGAACCACGGCCGTTGGGACAGGCTCGTGCCAGCGGCGTCGTGCCGACCCTTCTGGCATCACGAACTGGGCCCGACGCCAGCAAGGCGGTGCGCCGTCGCCGTCTGAGCCTCAACATGGGCATGGGCGGCATGATGGGCTCAGGAAGCGGCGGTGGCGGCCTTACGATCAATGGCAAGCCATTCGACATGAATCGCATCGATGAGACGGTGAAGCTAGGCTCCACCGAAATATGGGAGGTGTCTGGCGAAATGATGCGCCACCCGATCCATATTCACGGCGTCCACTTTGATGTTCTCACCCGCGGTGGCGGGCAGCCCGATGTTCTCGACCAGGGGCCGCGCGACACGGTCCTCGTCAAGGAACCGGTGGAGCTTCTCATCCGATTTGATCAGCCGGCCAAGAGCGCTCCCTTCATGTATCACTGCCATATCCTTGAACATGAGGATAATGGAATGATGGGCCAGTTCAGTGTTGCGTAGGCGTAGGCTCCCACTTCTGGAGAGTTTATGCAGCGCCTACCGTCCAACAGGAGAGCAAGGTTGCCAAAAAGAGCTTTCGCCACATTTCTGCTCGCGGCAACGATGCTGACCGGCGGCACCTCGCTAGCTGCACAGGATAATCTGGTTTATCCCGTAATACCGGGATTTGGCGGGATCGTGGCCGTGCCCAGTGCTGCCGAGCGGCCCGATCCCAAGCTTCGCTACCGCGTCTTGTTCAATGTCACCAAGGCCGCAAGCTCTCCCGACAAAGTGAATCCCAGCCTTGAGAAGGTCGCGCGCTTCGTGAACCTGCTAGGCGCGGACAAGGTCCATCCGGCTGGTGACATCGCCGTCATCATTCATGGTCCCGCGACCCCGCTCGTCCTGCAGAACGCGCCATATGCGGCGCGTATGAAGGTAGCGGCCAACCCGAACGCTGCGCTGATTGCCGCTCTCCAGAAAGCCGGTGTTTCAATCCGCGTTTGCAGTCAGGCCATGGTCGGAAATGAGATCATGCCGAACCAAGTGGCTTCGGGCGTTGAGATCGATGATTCGGCGCTTACAACCTTGGCGAATCTACAAATCCGGGGTTACGCGCTCATCCCGGATTGAAAGGTGCGATACCCCCTCACCCGCAGCAGCCCGCCACGGTCCCGTTCGCCTTCGCCTCCTGAATCGGAGGGCATGGGACATCGCCGAACGAGCAGAACACGCAGCAGTCGCCGGCCAGGGGCCGCAGCACCGCCGCGCAATGTCGGCAATCATAGAAGAACTGGCAGGCGTTGGTGGGC
>NZ_LSJO01000261.1:0-2056 GCF_001556735.1 Sphingomonas sp. CCH9-F2
CCCCGCCGGCCCGAAGAGCGTGGCCCCGCCCGCGCCGCTCCCCACCACGCTGCCCGGCCCGGCAGGCGAGGTAATGAAGGACCGCGTCGCCGCGACGATGATCACCAAGGCCTGGGCGGTGCCCGGGCTGAACGACCCGGATGCCGCGCCGCTGGACGTCGCCGCCGGGGTGCTGGGTGGGCTGGCCAGTTCGCGGCTCGACAATGCGCTGGTCAAGCAGGACAAGCTGGCGACGCAGGTGTCAGCCAATTACCAGAATCTGGCGCAGGTCGGGATGTTCGTCATCACCGCGATCGTCCGCCCCGGCGTCGATCCGGCGACGGTGTCGCAACGGATCGACGCGATCGTCGCCGATTTCGTCAAGAACGGCCCGACCGCGGACGAGGTGAGCCGTTACGTCACCGGCAGCGTCGTCGATCGCATCGGCGGGCTGGAATCGGTCGGCGGGTTCGGCGGCAAGGCGGTCGCGCTGGCCGAGGGCGCGCTCTATTCGAACGATCCGGCGCATTACCGCAAGGAGCTGGCCGACCTGGCGGCGCAGACCCCCGCGACGGTGCGCGCCGCCGCGGCGAAGTGGCTGACGCGCCCGGCGTATCAGCTGTCGATCGTTCCCGGCGCGCGCGATGCCTATGCCGAGGCGCAGGCGGCGCCGGCGAAGGACGTGCCGGCCGAGGCGCCCGCGCCCGCGGTGAAGGGCACGCGCGGCCCCATTCCGGGCGTGGCGCAGGTCGCCGACCTGAGCTTCCCGGCGGTGGAGCGCACGCGCCTGTCGAACGGGATCGAGGTGGTCTACGCCCGGCGCACCGCGGTGCCGATGACGCAGGCGGTGATGAGCTTCGACGCGGGCGTCGCCGCCGACGTGGCCGACAAGCTGGGCACGCAGGCGCTGGTGCTGGCGATGCTGGACGAAGGCACGGCGACGCGCAATTCGATCCAGCTGGCCGAGGACAAGGAGCGGCTGGGCGCGGACATCGGCGCGGGCAGCAGCGCCGACCGCAGCACCGTATCGCTGCGCGTGCCGAGCGCCAATCTGGCCGCGGGCGTGCGATTGTGGGCCGATATCGTCCGCAACCCGGCCTTCCCCGACAGCGAGCTGGCGCGCGTCAAGAACCAGCAACTGACGCAGATCGCGCAGGAGCTGACCAGCCCCAGCGGGCTGGCGCAGCGCGTGCTGCCGACGCTGGTGTCGCCGGGGTCGCCGTATGAGAAGATGCGCGGATCGGGCGATCCGCGTGCGGTGGCGGCGCTGACCCGCGCCGATCTGGTCGCGTTCCGCGATGCCTGGCTACGCCCGGACAAGGCGAAGATCTTCGTCACCTCCGACCTGCCGCTCGCCATGGTGCGCCAGACGCTGGAGGCGCAGTTCGGCGACTGGCGCGCGACCGGCGCGGGCGGGACCAAGGCGTTCCCGGCGACGATCAATTCGGTGTCGCCGCGCATCGTGCTGATCGACCGGCCCGACAGCCCCCAATCGTTGATCCAGGGCGCGATGCAGACCGGGTTGAAGGGCACCGACGACCTGCTGCCGGTGCAGATCGCCAACGAGGCGCTGGGCGGCAGCTTCCTGGGGCGGATCAACATGGACCTGCGCGAGGAGAAGCACTGGACCTATGGCGCGAGCGGCAATTTCAGCCGCAACGCCTTCGCCGCGCCCTATGTCCTGTCGGCGCCGGTGCAGGCGGACAAGACCGGCCCCGCGCTGGCCGCGATGAAGCAGAACGTCGCCGCCTATCTGACGACCGCGCCGATGACGGCGGCGGAGTTCGAACGCTCGATCAACTCGGCCACGCGATCGCTGTCGGGCGAGTTCGAGACGTCGGGCGACGTGCTGACCGCGATGCAGGCCAACGACCTGTATCGCCGCCCCGACGATTATTATGCCACGGTCGCAAGCCGTTACCGCGCGCTGACGCTGCCGCAGGCGACGCGGGCGCTGAAAGGGGCGATCGACCCGGCGAAACTGGTCTGGGTGGTGGTGGGCGACGCCGCGAAGGTGAAGCCGCAGCTTGACTCGCTCGGGCTGCCGGTCGAGGTCATGCCGGCGTCGGCGGTGGCC
>NZ_LSJO01000262.1:0-5829 GCF_001556735.1 Sphingomonas sp. CCH9-F2
GACGTCGCCGAACAGCGTCGCCGCGATCGCATCGCCGCCGCGAACACCGCCGTACCACGCTTCCAGCACGGCGCCGGTGCGGTCGAGCCATGGCATCAGGACCGGCCCCCCCGTCTCAAGCACGACGATGGACTTCGGGTTGGCGGCGGCGACCGCCGCGATCAGCGTATCCTGGCCACCGGGCAGCGACAGGTCGGGGACATCCGACCCTTCGGCCATCCATTGCGTCGCGAATACGATGGCGACGTCGGCCGCCTTCGCCTGCGCCGCCGCCTCGGCAGGGTAGCGGCCATCGACGAACGTGACCTTCGCTTTCGGCGCCAGCGCCCGGATCGCGGCCAGCGGCGCGGTGCCGTGATAGGTTTGGTTGTTGTACTTGGCGAGCAGGCCTTCGCCGCCCATCGGCAGCGACACCGACGGCCCGCCCTCCGGTTGGACCTGGGTCGAGCCGCCGCCGGACAGAACGCCAGCGTCGGCATAGCCGCCGATCACCACGATCGAGCGCACGTCCTTCGACAGCGGCAACAAGCCGCCGCGATTGCGCAGCAGCACGATGCTTTGGTCCGCGACAGCGCGCGCGACCGCCCCGTTGACGGCGAAATCGATCGGCGCCTTGACCGGGGGGTACGCATCAAGCCCGACCGCATAGATCGAGCGCAGAATGCGCCGGTTCATGTCCGCCAGCCGCGTGGCGTAAGCAGGGTCGCGCGCGGCGGCGTCGGCCAGCGGCTTGGCGAAGAAGATCTGCTTGTCGATCTGTGCGCCCGATTGTTGGTCCAGGCCCGCCAATGCGAATTCGACCGCATCGACCGCGCCCCAGTCCGACATGACGAAACCGGAGTATCGCCAATCGGCCTTGAGCACGCGATTGAGCAGATAGTCGCTGCCGCAGGCGGGCGCGCCGTTGACCCGATTGTAGGCGCACATGACCGACCCGGGCTGGCCCCGCTCGATCGCCAGTTCGAACGCGAGCAGGTCGCTCATGCGGAACGCATCGTCGGCGATCCGCCCATCCACCGCGTGCCGTCCGGTCTCCTGCGCGTTCAGCGCGAAATGCTTTACCGTCGACATGACATGCTGCGACTGGGTGCCTTCGATCGCCGCACCCCCGAGCAGCCCGGAATGCAGCGGGTCCTCGCCGAAATATTCAAAGGTGCGGCCGTTGCGGGGGTCGCGCATCAAGTTGATCCCGCCGCCGAGCAAGACGTTAAACCCCTTGGCGCGGGCCTCGCTGGCAATAAGGGCGCCACCGCGGCGGATCAGATCGAGATTCCAGGTTGATCCCATTGCCGTCGCGGACGGCATCGCGGTCGCGCCGTCGTTCCGCAGATTGGCGATATAGGAGACGCCGAGGCTGGCATCCGTTTCGCGCAGCGCAGGAACTCCGAGCCGCGGGATGCCTGCGATATAGCCCGCACCCAGCACGGCGTCCGACGGGATGCGAATCTTGGGGATGAGCGGGATCGCCCACAGTCCGTGGGTTAGCACCGTCCGCTCCTCCGGGCGCATGCGACGCTCGATCTCGTCGGCCCTGACGTCGGCCGAGGCGGCGTCACCGGCGCCTGCGCGCAACGGCGTCGCTGGCCGCTGCTGCGCGACCGCCGCGCCCGCGCACAGCGCAAGGCCGCCCGCCAGCAATATCGATCCCAAGTCCCCTCGCGGCATCACCCCTCCCGGCTGCATACTTTTTACGTGCGTGCTTGACAGTATGTTTTCTACAGACGATGCTTGTTGTCAAGCGGCAGGGACCGCGCGACGGAGAGGGGATTGACGATCATGCGGGCAGTGGCAGCGTTCTTCGGCTCGAGTTTGCTGGCGTTGGCGAGCACCGCCCATGCGCAGACGACAACGCCCTCTTCCACAGCGGATAGCGAAGCGATGCCCGCCGATACCGGCTCCGCGCCGGACGGTGACATCGTGGTCACGGCGCAGCGCCGCACCGAATATCTGCGCGACGTGCCCATCGCTATCACCGTGGTGAACGGGCAATCGATCCGCGAGACCGGCGCCACCCAGCTCGCCGACATCACGCAACGCGCGCCCAGCCTCAATTTCACGGCCACGCCCGGCGTGCCCAACTTTGCGATCCGCGGCGTCGGGACCAATTCCTTCGACTATGGCATCGAGTCGGCGGTCGGCATCGCGGTCGACGACGTCAACATCACCCTGCCCCGCTACGTACCGCTGAATTCGCTCGCAGACGTCGAGCGCGTCGAGGTGCTGCGTGGGCCGCAGGGCCTGTTGTTCGGCAAGAACACCACCGCCGGCCTGATCTCCATCGCCACCGCCAAGCCGGAATTGGGCGCGTTCGGCAGCAGCGGGCGCGTCCAGGCGGGTAGCCGGGACCAGGTGCAGGCGCAGGCGGTCGTCAATCTTCCGCTTGGCATGAACGCGGCGATGCGCATCAGCGGCGGCTATCAATATCAGAAGACGTCGACCCAGTTGGTCGGTCCCGGACGCCTCGACCCGGTGCGACGCTATTTCGGCAGCGCCAAGCTGCTGTGGGAACCGACCGACCGGCTCTCGCTCTACGCCATCGTCGATTATCAGAACAATTCCGGCGTCGAGGCCTATTCGACCATCCGCAAGTTCGGCGGCAACGATCCGACGCCAATCCCCGCCGCCTTCCGTCCCTTCGCGCCGCCCGATTTCGTCGTCCTGCGCAACACCGCGCTGGGCGTCGTCGCCTCGCCGACCAACAACAGGACCGCGATCGGCAGTACCGACGTGCGGCGTGACGAACGCAGCTTCGGCGCGCAATTGTCGGCCAGCTACGACGCCGGACCGCTGACGGTCACCTCGGTCACCGCCTACCGCGACCTCAACGCGCGCGCCAACAACGACGTCGATCAGACCCCGGTCGCCTTCTTCGACACCGACATCGCCGCTTCGCAATCCTATCAGCTGTCGCAGGAGTTGCGCGTCTCAAACAACGGCAGCGGCTTCCTCGACTACACCGCCGGGCTCTACTTCTTCCGCCAGCATATCGATGCGCAGATCCTGCAGGCGGGAACGTTCGGCGTATTCCCCGCCTCCGCCGCCCTCCGCCTCTCGCCGATCAACGGCCAGTCGAACTTCGACTATGGCACCAAGAGCTACGCCGGCTTCGCGCAGCTTACCTTCAACCTGACCTCGTCGCTGCGCCTGATCGCCGGTGGCCGGTACACGCGCGACGAGATCGATTCGACCACCACGGTCACCGCAAAGCCGGGGGTGTGCAACCTCGTCACCTTCCTGTCGAGCGGGGGCCAGCGCTGTATCGGGACGTTGGCATCGCCGCTGGTCGCCAACCGCGACGCCGACGGCTTTTCCGCCCGCGCCGGGATCGAATATGCGCTCGCCCCGACCGCCAACCTCTACGCGACCTATACTCGCGGGTATAAGGGCCCTGCGGTCAGTTCGGCTGCCGGCATCGCCTTCGCGGTCGATCCGGAGACCGTCGACGCCTATGAGATCGGTGCCAAGCTCGACCTCGCCGATCGCCGCGTCAGCCTGAACATCGCCGGCTTCATCAACGATTTCCGCGACTTTCAGGCACAGGTATTCGATCCCACGCTCAATGGCGGCCTGGGCAGCTTCCGCACCGGCAACGCGAGCACATTGAAGACGCGCGGCGTCGAGGCGGAGGCGGTCGTCCGTCCGGCGCGCGGCTTCAGCCTGTCCGGCGGCATCACCTATCTCGACACCGAGTATGGCGACTACAACGTCGCCTGCTATTTCGGGCAGACCGCGGCGCAGGGCTGTTCCCTTCCCGGCCCTAGCTTCAACGCCGCGGGCTGGCCGCTCGTCGGCGCGTCGAAGTGGACGACCAGCCTCGCCGCGAACGTCGACCAGCCGATTGGTGGCGACCTGAAGGTCTTCGTCAACGCCGACTGGCGCTATCGCAGCCGCTTCTACTACGCGATCAACGATCCCAGCACGATCCAGGAGGGCTATTCGCTGGTCAACGCGACGGTCGGGATCGGCGACATCGGCGATCACGCGCGCTTCAGCATCTTCGTGCGCAACCTCTTCGACAAGCGTTACGCCGCCGCCATCTTCCCAGGCAACTTCTCGGTCGGTCAATACGTCCAGACATTGCCCGACAACGCCTTTCGTCGCATCGGCGGCGCCTTCGAGTGGCGCTTCTGACGCGCGCGGTGGCTTCTGGCTTGTCTGGGGGCGGCCGATCCGCCATCAGGACGCCAGGAGCAAAGATGGGCGCCACCAAAACGCCGCGACGGACCCAGGAACAGCGCACCGCCGAGACACGTACGGCCCTGTTCGAGGCCGCGGTGCGCGCGATCAGCCGGCTGGGGTACACGCGGGCGAGCAATGCCGAGATCGCCGACGAAGCGGGGGTCAGCCGCGGCGCGATCACGCACCACTTCGCGACGCGCGCCGCGTTCATCGCCGAGGTCGTGCGCTGGGTGTTCGAGCAGGAGGTCGTCGCTTATCGCGAGCTTCAACAGGAATGGGGCAGCGGCTCGCGCGTGTCCGACTGGCCACGCATTTCTTGGGAAGTTCTTTCGCGCCCCTCTGGCGTCGCCGTGCTGGAGATCTTCGTGGCCTCTCGCAGCGATCCCGAACTCGCCACTTTGATCAAGCCGGTGCAGTCCGCGATCGAGCAGCTGGCGGCGACGGCCTTCCTCGATCGATTGGGCGCGACAACGCACGATACGACCGCGATCCGTCTCGTCGTTTGGGCGATGCGGGGTCTCTCGCTGGGACGCGAGTTCGTTGAAAAGCCCGAACAGATCCGCGATGCGGTCGATCTTCTGACCAATCTCCTCGAGCGTGCGGCACCGAGCGGAACGGTGGAGGAGCTCGTCGACTTGCGTCCCGCTCAGAGCTGAGTGCTTCGAATGCCGGGCGCAGACGGTACGCCGGATCGCTCGTCAGGTTGTGAGGAGTCGGTATGTCGATACATGATGTCAAAGCGGTGGTCCGCCGCTTCAATGAAGACGTGATCGAGCGTGGTGATCGCACCGCATTCGAAGAGCTGATGGCGCCGGATTTCGTCAATCGCTCCGCACCGCCGGGCGCGCCGGCAGATGGCGAAAGCATGTGGAACACCTTCGCGAACGTTCTCCGCCCCGCAATCGCAGGCCTGATCGTCACGATCCACGACCAGATCGCCGAGGGCGACAAGGTGACAACCCGCAAGTCGATTTCGGGCACGCACGAAGGCTCGCTGCTCGGCGTCGAGGCGACGGGCAGGCCTATCCACATCGACGTGATAGACATCGTGCGGGTTGAGGAAGGCAGGTATGCGGAGCATTGGGGCGTCAACACGCTCTCGACGGTGATCGCGAACCTGAAGAGGGGCGATCCTTACAACGGCTGAAGGCAAACGTCATGGCCACTGGCAGCTTTTGACATCGCTACTGCGCGGCAAACCGCAGAATCTCGTACAAGCTGATTGGTCGCTTCACGGCTACCTCGACCCATTTCCAGTCGCTCATGTGCCCGGGCAGGCGCACCGAAACCGGTCGTTGGTTCATCTTATCGCGGATCGAGATCGCTGAGCATCGGCAGTCACGTGGCCTGTCGCGGCAGCCAGCCCCGCACGGAATTGTCGGCCCATCCGCGACGCTTGCATCGTAATCGGCCGGTCGAGCGCGCTTCGAGCCGTTGCCGTTAGGGGTTTGCGAATCCGCTCTCAGCGAACGCTGATGCGAGCGGACCTGAAGCATCGCTGACAGGCATCACCAGACGACGTCAGATCAAAGCGCACCTAACGATCAGCCGGTCCAAGGCACAGTCACCGCCACCGTGCGCGACGAGTGGCAGAAGTGTGGATCGGCGTGGAAAAAGGACCCCGGTAGCGGGGTGATCGGCGTCGAAAAG
>NZ_LSJO01000263.1:0-552 GCF_001556735.1 Sphingomonas sp. CCH9-F2
TGCGGTCGAGCAGCGCGGTGGTCATCTTGGGGTCGCCAAAGACGGTCGGCCACTCGCCAAAGGCGAGGTTCGTCGTGACGATGACCGAGGTCTGCTCGTAGAGCTTGCTGACGAGGTGGAAGAGCAGTTGGCCGCCCGAGCGGGCGAACGGCAGGTAGCCAAGCTCGTCGAGCACCACCAGATCGAGCCGGGAGAGCTGGGCTGCCAGCGTGCCGGCCTTGCCAAGACGCGTTTCCTCCTCAAGCCGGTTCACCAGGTCCACCGTGTTGAAGTAGCGCCCCCGGGCGCCGGCCCGTACCACATTGGTGGTGATGGCGGTGGCGAGGTGCGTCTTGCCTGTGCCCGTCCCACCGACAAGCACGACGTTGCGCCGGCCCGGAAGAAACGAGCCGCTGTATAGCGAGCGCACCAGTCCCTCGTTGATGGGGGTGTCATCGAAGACGAAGGCGTCGAGGTCCTTCACCGCGGGCAACCTGGCGGCCGACATCCGGTAACGGACCGACGCTGCATGGCGGTGCGTCGCCTCGGCACGCAGCAGGTCGGTCAGGACCT
>NZ_LSJO01000264.1:0-6531 GCF_001556735.1 Sphingomonas sp. CCH9-F2
GCCTTCCACCTCGGCGATGCGCAGGATCGCGGCGAACATCGCCATCAACTCGTCGCATTGCGCCAATGCCTCATCCAGCTCGTCGGCGATCTCTGCCGAACTCGCCTGCCCGGCCAGCCGGGTCAACCGCGCGTGCAGCCGCGCCAGCGGGGTGCGCAGGTCGTGCGCGATATCGCTGCTGACGTTGCGCACGCTTTCCAGCAGCGCCGCGATCCGGTCCAGCATCCGGTTGAACGCCACCGCCTGCGCCGCGAACACGCCGCCGCGCGGGTCGACGGGGACGCGGCGCGCCATGTCGCCATCGATGATCGCCTCGGCGGTGGCGCGCACCTCCGCGATGCGGCGGCGGACCAGCAGTCCGAACGCCCCCGTTCCGACCATCACGATCAACACCATCGCGCCGAAGCCGATCAGGTAGATGCGCAGCCGCGCCGCATCCAGCCCGTCGATCGGCTCGGTCTCCGCGATCGTCACCAGCCGCAACCCACCGCCTGCGTCGCGCACCAGCGCGTGCCCCGCGGTCAGCCCGGCGATCCCGTCGCCCTCGCGCAGGTCGAAGGTGCCGATCGGCAGCGCGCGCCCGACGATCACGTTCCCGCCCAGCCGTCGCCCGCGCGCGTCGCGTAGCTCGAAACCAATGTCGCCGCTGTCGCGCCGCCGGGCGAAGGCGTCGATCCCCTGAAGGATCGTCGCCGCATCGCCCGGCCGCGCCTCGCTCAGCAGGACGCGGCTGACGGCCTCGACCCGCTCGTCGACCAGCCGGACGATCGCACCGCTTGTCGCGGTATAGGTGGTATAGCCGGTCGCGACCGTCGCCGCGCCGAACGCGCCCAGGAACACGGCGGTCAGCGCGCGCAGCGACGCCATCGCGCGCGCCTCAGCCGCGCAGCATGTAACCGATGCCGCGCTTCGTCACGATCGGGTCGTCGGCGCCGTCCGCGGTCAGCTTGCGGCGCAGCATCCGCACCTGCGCATCGACGATGTTGGTGGCCGGTTCGAAATCATAGCCCCACACCCGCTCGAGCAGCATCGCGCGCGTCAGGAAACTGCCGGCGTGCCGCGCCAGCTCGGTCAGCAGCTTGAACTCCAGCTTGGCCAGGTCCAGCGGACGACCGTCGCGCCACGCGCGGAACTGGCCGGGGCTGATCGTGATATCGCCCGCGCGCAGCGTCTCGGCACCGTCGTCGGTCCATGCGCGCGCACGCACCAGCGCCTTGATCCGCGCGTCCAGCTCCGCCGCCGGCGTGGGCTTCACCACATAATCGTCCGCACCGGATTCCAGCCCGTCGATCTTCTGGTCCGACTGGCCGAGCGCGGACAGCATCAGCACCGGCAGGCGATGGCCGTTGTCGCGCAGCCGCCGCACCACCGATGCACCGTCCAGATGCGGCAGCATACGGTCCAGGATCACTGCGTCGAACCGGTCGCGCTCCACCTCCACCAGCGCGGCGGGGCCGGTCGGCGCCACCACGACGCGATGGTCGAGCGCGGTCAGCTCCGAGCGCAGCGTATCGGCGTAATCGGCATCATCCTCGACAAGCAACAGGTCCATCGCGCATCACTCCACCGTGACACTTTTCGCCAGGTTGCGCGGCTGATCGACGTCGGTGCCCTTGGCGACCGCGACGTGATAAGCCAGCAGCTGCACCGGCACCGCATAGACGATCGGCGCGATCAGCGGGTGCACCTTGGGCATGGTGATCGTCGCGATACAGCCGTCACCGGCCGCGACCACGCCGTCATAATCGCTGATCAGGACGACCTTGCCGCCGCGCGCCTGCACTTCCTGCATGTTGCTGACGGTCTTGTCGAACAGCGGGCCGGACGGGGCGATCACCACGACGGGCACGCTTTCGTCGATCAGCGCGATCGGGCCGTGCTTCATCTCGCCGGCGGCATAGCCTTCGGCATGGATATAGCTGATTTCCTTCAGCTTCAGCGCGCCTTCCAGTGCCAGCGGATAATCGGTGCCGCGTCCCAGGTACAAAACGTCGCGCGCGCCCGCGATCGTGCCCGCCATCGCCTCGATCGATTCGTCATAGGCCAGCGCGCCGTTGATCGCGGCGGGCGCCTCGGCCAGGTGGCGGACGATCTGGCGCTCCTCCGCTTCGCTCAGCCGCCCCTTGGCCTTGGCAAGATTGGCGGCCAGCGCCGCCAGCACCGCCAGCTGGCAGGTGAACGCCTTGGTGGAAGCGACGCCGATCTCCGGCCCGGCGTGGGTCGGCAGCAGCAGGTCGGCCTCGCGCGCCATCGTGCTGGTCGGCACGTTGACGACGACCGCAATCGTCTGCTTTTCGGACTTGGCATGGCGCAGCGCGGCCAGCGTGTCGGCGGTCTCGCCCGACTGGCTGATGAACAGCGCCAGGCCGCCCTCCTCCATCACCGGCGCGCGATACCGGAACTCGCTGGCGACATCGAGGTCGACGGGGACGCGCGCGAACTGCTCGAACCAGTATTTGGCGACCATCCCGGCGTAGAAGCTGGTGCCGCACGCGACGATCGTCACGCGGCGGATGCCCGACAGGTCGAAATCCGGGATCGGCAGCGCCACCTGCCCGTCGAAGCGATGGAGATAGCCGCGCAGCGTCTGGGCGACCACGATCGGCTGTTCGTAGATCTCCTTCTGCATGAAGTGGCGGTGGTTGCCCTTGTCGATCAGCGCGCCGGTCACGCCGGAGATGGTGACCGGCCGCTCGACCGGCTGGTTGTCGCGATCGTACACCTGCGCGCCGTCGCGGGTGCACACCACCCAGTCGCCCTCTTCCAGATAGGCGATCCGCTGCGTCAGCGGCGCCAGCGCGAGCGCGTCGGAGCCGAGATATGTTTCGTCATCGCCGTACCCGACCACCAGCGGCGAGCCGAGCCGCGCGCCGATCAAAAGGTCGGGGTGGCTGCGGAACAGGATCGCCAGCGCGAACGCACCGTGCAACCGCGGCAGCACCTCGCGCACCGCATCTTCAGGCGACAGGCCGGCCTCGACCTTCTCGCTCACCAGATGCGCGACCACCTCGGTATCGGTTTCGCTCGTGAAGGTGCGGCCGCGCGCCTGCAATTCCTCGCGCAGCGCCTTGAAATTCTCGATGATGCCGTTGTGCACTACCGCCACCTCGCCGGTGGCATGGGGGTGGGCATTGTTGGTGGTGGGGCCGCCATGCGTCGCCCAGCGCGTGTGCGCGATCCCGGTCGTGCCGGGCAGTGGATGTGCGGCCAGTTCCTTGGCCAGGTTGACCAGCTTGCCCGATGCGCGCCGCCGCTCGATCGCGCGGTCCACCACGGTGGCGATGCCGGCGGAATCGTATCCGCGATATTCCAGGCGCTTCAGTCCGTCGAGCAAGCGGTCGGCCACGTCGTCCGTGCCCAGGATGCCTACGATGCCGCACATCTTACTTGCCGTCCTTCTTGGCTTTCATCGCCGCACGGAACCGTGCCGCCCAACCACCGCGCTCTTCCTGCCGGCCGCGCGCCACCGCAAGTGAATCATCGGTAACATCCCGGACAACCACCGAACCGGCCCCGACGATCGCGCCCTTGCCGATCGATACGGGCGCGACCAGCGCGGAATTGGAACCGACGAACGCGCCCTCCCCGATGACGGTGCGATACTTGAAGAAACCGTCGTAGTTGCAGGTGATCGTACCCGCCCCGATGTTCGCCTTCGCCCCCACATCGGCGTCGCCGATATACGACAGGTGGTTGGCTTTCGCGCCCGCGCCCAGCGTCGCTTTCTTGATCTCCACGAAATTGCCGACCTTGGCGTTGGCGCCGATCACCGCGCCGGGGCGCAGCCGCGCATAGGGGCCAAGCTCCGCGCCTCGCTCGACGCGCGCGCCCTCCAGATGGCTGAACGCATGGATGGTCACGCCGTCGGCCACGGTCACGCCGGGGCCGAAGACGACGTTCGGCTCGATCACGACGTCGCGGCCCAGCTGCGTATCGTGCGCGAACCACACCGTCTCCGGCGCGATCAGCGTCGCGCCCTCCGCCATCGCGCGCGCGCGCCGCGCCTGCTGCCACGCGGCCTCCACACCCGCGAGTTCGGCACGGCTGTTGACGCCAGCCACCTCATCGGCCGACACCTCGATCGCGGCGGCGCCGCCGGCCAGCGCGACGATGTCGGTCAGATAATATTCGGCCGCCGCATTATCATTGCCCAGCCGCCCCAGCAGCGCGAACAGGTCCGCCGAACGCGCCGCCATCAGCCCCGAATTGCACAGCGTCTCCGCCCGCTCGGCCGGGCCGGCATCCTTGAACTCGACGATCCGCTCGACCCGGTCGGTGCCCGGCGTGACGATGACCCGACCATAAGCGCCCGGATCGGCGGGGCGGAAGCCCAGCACGACCACCGCGGGCGCGTCGGCGGCGTTCAGCCGGTCCAGCATCGCGCGCATCGTCGCGGTGCCGACCAGCGGGACGTCGCCGTACAGGATCAGCACGTCGCCGTCGAACCCCGCCAACGCCGCCTCCGCCTGCATTACCGCATGGCCGGTGCCCAGCTGTTCGGCCTGATGCGCGATCGCGGCGCCCAGCGGCGCGACCGCCGCCTCCACCTGCTCGCGCCCCGCGCCCACCACCGCCACAACCCGTTCGGGCGCAAGCGCCGCGGCGCTGTCCAGCAGGTGGAGCAGCATCGGCCGCCCGGCGATCGGGTGCAGGACCTTGTGCAGGTCGGATTTCATCCGGGTGCCCTTGCCGGCGGCAAGGACCACGATGGCCACGGGGCGGGGCGCGACGGCGGAAGCGACAGAGGTGGTCGTCATGATCGCACGCCCTGCCACCGTCCGCTTGCCAATTCCAGTGCGCGCGGGCAACGCGGGCGCCACATGGCCCATCTTCGCTTCGACATCATCGGACTGGACCTCGACGGCACGCTGCTCGATACGTCGGGCGATCTGGCCGCCGCGGTCAATCACGCGCTCGCGTCCGCCGGCCGGCCGCTGCTGACCGTGGAACAGGTGAAGCCGATGATCGGCGGCGGCGCGCGCCACATGCTGGCACAGGGGATGGCCGCGACCGGGGGGTGCGACGATGCCGAACTGGACGTGCTCCACCGCCGCCTGCTGGACTATTACGAGGCGAACATCTCCCGCCTGACGCAGCCTTATCCCCATGCGCTCGACACGCTCGAGCGGCTTGCCGCGATGGGCGTCAAGCTGGCGATCGTCACCAACAAGCTGGAACGCTTCGCGCGCGCCGTGCTGGGCGATCTGCGGCTGACCGACCGCTTCGGCTGCATCATCGGCGGCGACACGATGGGGCCGGGCAACGGCAAGCCCAGCCGGATGCCGATCGACGCGATGATCGAACGCTGCGGCGGCGGAAGCGCGGCGTTCGTGGGCGATTCGATCTTCGACGTCGCCGCCGCGCATGCCGCCGGCATCCCGGCGGTCGCCTGCCGCTTCGGATTCCTGATGCAGCCGGTCGAGGAACTGGGCGCCGATGCGATCATCGACGGCTTCGACCAGCTGATCCCGACATTGGAACGCCTTTGACCCGTTACACCTCCCTGTTCCGTCTCGCACTGCTCGCCGCGGCGATCTTCGCCGTCGTGATGGCGCTGCTGCCGCATCCGCCCAACGTGCTGGAGGTGAACGACAAGATCCAGCACATGACCGCGTTCGGGACGCTGACGATCCTCTACTGCCTGGCCTTCCCGCGCGAATCGCTGCTGCGGATCGGCGAACGGCTGTCGTTCCTGGGCGCGCTGATCGAGGTGTTGCAGTCGATCCCGTCGCTGCACCGCGATTGCGACATCATGGACTGGATAGCCGATACCGCAGTCATCATCGGCGTGCTGGTGGTCGTCAGGATCGTGCGGGCACGACGCGCTTCCACGCCTTGATCGCCAGATGCCGCGCCAGTAACGGCGGGGGCATCCGCATCCAGTGCGACCGGACATAGAACGCCGCCCGCGTCGCCGCGCGCGTTTCGCGCCCCCATTCGTCCCGCGCCAGCAGGCGGCGGCGAAACCACGCATCGCTCGCGCGCCCGCCGCGCCAATCGTCCGGCACCGCGGTCGCGAACAGCGCGTGCGACAATCGCACCGCGCGCGCCACCACCCCGCCCGCCTGATGCAGCGCCCCGCGCGCGCGCAGCCGCGACCAGAAGGCGCCGTCCTCCTCGCCGAATTCGAACAGCAGCCGGTCGATATCCCACAGGTTGCGCAATCCCCCCGCCAGATCGCCGTCCGCCAGCAGGTGGATCGCGGCATGGACCACCATGTCCTCGGGTGCCGGGATCGACAGGCCATTGCCCAACGGTCGCGCCCCCTCCAGCAGCGCCTCGGCGTCGGGCGTGATCCGCGCGGTGGGGGGCAGGATCGTGTGGTGAACGTCGATCAACCGGTCGCGGTCGCGGTGCAACAGCGGCGGCAGCTCGTGCATCCACCGCCGGTAATACACGTCGTCATAGGCATCGGGCTTGGCCCATTCCCACCCCGCCGCCAGCAACGCGCGCTCGACATCGGCCAGCGCGGCACGCGGCACCAGCAGGTCCAGGTCGCCGATCATCCGCCCCTGCCCCGCCGCGAGCCCG
>NZ_LSJO01000265.1:0-5428 GCF_001556735.1 Sphingomonas sp. CCH9-F2
GCCGACGAAGGTATAGACGTGGAACGGGATCAGCTTCATCCGTGCTACCCCGGCGGGAAAGGCGATGAAGGTGCGCACCACCGGCAGCATCCGCCCGATCAGGATCGCCCACGATCCCCAGCGGTTGAAGAACCGGTCGGCCAGGTCCAGCTCGCCCGGGCCGATCAGGACGTAGCGGCCGAACTTCTCCGCCATCGGTCGCCCGCCGCGCCGCCCGATCTCATAGGCGACGATCGAGCCGAGGTTGCAGCCCAGCGCGCCCGCGGTCGCCGCCAGATACAGGTTCATCTGTCCGGTGGAGACGAGATAGCCGGCGAACGGCATGATGATTTCGGACGGCAGCGGGATGCACGCGCTTTCGATCGCCATCAGCAGCGCGACGCCCCAATAGCCGCCGGCGGAGATCACGGAGATGGCGAAGCCGGCAAGCGCGGCCAGGATCTTTTCGACCATGCGCGCCGCTTGCGTCAGCGCGCGGCGAAAGGGAAGCACGAAGTGCGGAACCGCGGCGGCGCAGCAACGGTTCGTTGCGAATGACCGACCTGACGCTCAACGATGGCCGCACCATGCCCCGACTGGGGCTGGGCACGTATCAGATCCCCGATTCGCAGGTTGCGCCGGTGGTGCGCGCCGGCCTGGACCTGGGGTTCCGGCTGGTCGACACCGCCGCGCTGTATCACAACGAGCGCGGCGTCGGCGAAGGGCTGGCGCGGGACGACGTGTGGGTCACCACAAAATTGTGGCACGACCGGCACGGCGATGCCGCGGGTGCGCTGGACGAAAGCCTCGCGCTGCTCGGGCGCGACCATGTCGACCTGTACCTGATCCACTGGCCCCACCCCGCCGGCGGACAATTCGTCGCAGCGTGGAAGACGCTGGTGGCGCTGCGCGATGCGGGGAAGGCGCGGTCGATCGGCGTGTCCAACTTCTTGCCCGAGCATCTCGACGCGATCATTGCCGCGACCGGCGTGACCCCCGCGGTCAACCAGATCGAGCTGCACCCGACGTTCCAGCAGCGCGACATGCAGGCGTATAACGCCGACCACGGCATCGTGACGCAAAGCTGGAGCCCACTGGGTCAGGGGGCGACGCTGAAGGATGAGCGGATCGTGCGGATCGCCGAGCGGATCGGCGCGACTCCGGCGCAGGCGATCATCGCCTGGCACCTGGCCAAGGGGCTGTCGGTGATCCCCAAGGCAGCGGACCTTACGCATCTGGAAAGCAACTGGCGCGCGCAGGAGGTGACGCTGTCGGCCGACGACGTCGCGGCGATCGACGCGATGGATGATCCGGAAGGGCGCATGGGGCCGGACCCGCGGGAATTGTGAGGGATAGGTCGATGGTCCCCCAGCCAATGCCGTCATCCCGGCGAAGCTTAGGATCTCTTCGAGGTTTGCGAATCGCTTGCCAGGCTTGAGGCCCCGCTTTCGCTGGGGTGACGGCTCTGTTCAGACATGCGCGATCGCCGCCTGAGCGCCCTTCAAATCCTCCACGAACTTCGCATATTCTGCCTCCTTCGCCGCGGGGTCGGGCAGGCGCAGCAGGTAGCTGGGGTGGACGGTGATCCACGCCGCGCCGCCGTCGGGCAGGGTCTGCACCCGCCCACGCTCCCGCCCGATCGTCATCGCGCGGCCGAACAGGCTACGCGCGGCGGTGGCGCCCAGCGCGATCGTCATCCGCGGGCGTAGCAGCAGGCGTTCCTGCTCGATCCACCAGCGGCAGGCGTCGATCTCGCCCGCATCGGGCTTGGCATGGATGCGGCGACGGCCGCGCGGCTCGAACTTGAAATGCTTGACCGCGTTGGTGACATAGGCGGCGGCGCGTTCGATCCCGGCGTCGGCGATCGCGCGGTCGAACACCTGCCCCGCCGGGCCGACGAACGGGCGCCCGGCCAGATCCTCCTGATCGCCCGGCTGTTCGCCGACGAACATCAGCGGCGCATCCAGCGGCCCCTCGCCGAACACGGTCTGCGTCGCGGGGCGATACAGCGGGCAGCGGGTGCAGCCCGCCGCCTCGTCGCGCAGCGCCGCCCACGCCGCGGCGACATTGCCGCCCGCCGCGACCCGATCGGTGTCGACGCGATCCTGGGCGGTGGCGATCATCCCGCTCTCCCGCGCCTGAGCCGTCGCCAGCAACTGCGGCACCAACGCGGTTTCGGGCATGTTCTTCCAGTACTTGCGCGGCATCTCCTTCAGCATCGCGCCGACCTTGACGCGCGCTGGGTTGAAGATGCTGGCGTAATAGGTCTTCCACACCTCCTCGACCGGGTCGCCGTCGGGCGCATCGGTGCGCGCCGCGCCCGGCCCCTGCGTCAGTGCGGCGCCGTTCCAGTGTAGCGATATCTCCGGGGTCAGGATCGACCAGCGCATCGATGCGAAGCGGTTGACGAAGAAGGCGGCATTGGCGCGCACGATGTGATGGTCCGGCTCGAACCACGCGACATAGCGGGTCGCGCCGTCCGGTTCCTCCACCGAGCGGAAGCGCAGGAAGGCGCGCATCTTGTGGATGTCGCGGCGTACCGCCTTGGCCAATTCTTCCAGCCGGCGGACCAGCGGGTCGGCGTGATCGTCGGTCAGCCGCGGCGCATCGCGCAGCCGCCACAACAAGGTGTAGAGCAACGCGAACCGCTGCGGATCGCGGTGCAGCGCCGCGTCGTCGGCCAGCGACAGGAACGCGCGCGGCACGCGGAAGGTCTCGGCGGAGGCGGGGGCAGCGGCCGGGTCGGCCGCCGGGGTTTCCGCGAACAGATCGGCGGGCGCGTCGCCCACTTGCCACACCACGCGATCGGGCGCGACATGGTCAGCGATCAGCGCACGCGCGGCGCTGCGCCAGGCGTCGATGTCGTCGGGGGCGGAAAGGGTGACGGTACGCATGGCGGTGGGGTGGCCGGTCCCGGACGGGCAGGACCGGCCGGCGCGATCAGTCGCGTTCGTCGCCGCCCGGGGGATTGGCCTTGGCGAGTTCCAGTTCCTTGGGCTTGCGTTCCTCATAGGTGTCGGCCAGCCGCTCCTCGGTGTCCGCGTCGAGCTCCTTCTCGGCGGCGGGGAACATTTCCTCCTCTTCCTCATCGATATGATGTTCGTAGCGGTGGCGCATGTGGAAGAATTTGGATTCCCATTCGTCCGACGCGAAATCCTCGTCCATCATCTCGCCCAGCAGGTCGTCGACCTCCTTGTGCTCGGCGACGGAATGGCGCGCGTCGTCGCGCAATTCGGGGTTGCCGAGCATTTCGGCGTAGAGCGATTCCTCCTCGGCCGCAGCGTGGCTCTGCACCTCCAGCCGGAACGCCTCGAACAGCTTTTTGCGCTTGGCGGTGTCGCCCTTCAGTTCGGCCAGTTCCTTCAGCATCTTGCGCTGCTTGTCATGATCGCGCTTCAGATCGGCGTAGATCGCGGGGGTAGCCATCGGTCGTTCTCCTTCGCCCGCGACAGCGCGCGAGGCGGCAGGTCGTTTCACCCGCGAGCGATTCTCACGCCGCGAACAGTTCGAGCTGGCGGGTAGCCGCCTTGGGCGCGACCAGTGCCGATATGTCCCCGCGATCGGCGAGCAGCACCGGACGCCAGTCGTCGGTGACGATGAACGGCCGCACCTTCGCCACCGACACGGTCAGCCGCGCGATATCGTCGAGCCGCAGCCGCCGCCAACGCCGCGCCGACAGGATGCGCGCCACCGCCTTCGTCCCCAGGCCCGGGATCCGCCACAACAATTCGCGCGGGGCGCGGTTGACGTCGACGGGGAAGCGATCGCGGAACTTGAGCGCCCAGGCAAGCTTGGGGTCGATGTCGAGCGGCAGCATCCCCGTCGTCGCATCGGCGGCCGCGACGACCTCCTGCGGCTGGAATCCGTAAAAGCGCATCAGCCAGTCCGACTGGTAGAGGCGATGTTCGCGCATCAGCGGCGGGCGTTGGAGCGGCAGGACGGTCGAGGCATCGGGGATCGGGCTGAACGCCGAATAATAGACGCGCCGCAGCCCGAAGCGATCGTAGAGCGTCGAGGCGCGCGCCACGATATCGCCGTCGGTCGCCGCGTCCGCACCGACGATCATCTGTGTTGACTGTCCCGCCGGTGCGAAGCGCGGGGCGGAGCGATAGCGTTGGCGCGCATCGCCGGTATCGATGATCGCGCGCTTCATGTCGCGCATCGCGCCCTCGATCCGCTCGCCGTCCTTCTCCGGGGCCAATCGCTTCAGCCCGCCGGCGGTCGGCAGCTCGACGTTGATCGACACGCGATCGGCGTGCAGCCCCGCGAGGCGGACCAGTTCGGGATCGGCATCGGGGATCGTCTTCAGGTGAATATAGCCGCGGAACTGATGATCCTCGCGCAGCGACCGCGCGACCTCGACAATCTGCTCCATCGTGTAATCGGGCGACCGGATGATCCCCGAGGACAGAAACAGCCCCTCGATATAATTGCGGCGGTAGAAGGAGAGGGTGAGGTTCACCACCTCCTGCGCGGAGAAGCGGGCGCGGCGGACGTTCGAGCTTTTGCGATTGATGCAATAATGGCAGTCGAAGATGCAGCTGTTGGTCAGCAGGATCTTGAGCAGCGAGATGCACCGACCATCGGGGGCATAGGCATGGCAGATGCCCATCCCCTCGGTCGAGCCGAGGCCCTTGCCGTCCTTCGACGTGCGCTTGGCAGTGCCCGACGACGCGCAGGACGCATCGTATTTGGCCGCATCGGCGAGGATTTCCAGTTTCTGCCGGACGTCGAGCTGCGCCATGTGTTCGATATATGTTCCGGAGGTCCGCTTGTCGAGGGCGGATCCACCTGCCATGGATCAACCCCGTGCGCGGGATCGTGAATCGTCTGGGGCCGAACGGGCCGTATCTGGCGCTGGCGCTGACGTGCCTGCTTGGCTGGGGGTTCAAGGCGCATTGCGGCGCGGGCTGGATCGGTGCCGAGCAATATACCACCGGTTGCTACAGCGATGCGGTGCCGTTCTGGGGACTGCGCGGGGTAGCGGCGGGGCAAATGCCCTATTTCGAGGCGCGGATGGAATATCCGGTGCTGACCGGCGCCCTGATTTGGATCGAGGGGCTGGTCGCGCGCGTCATCGGCGGCGCGCGCGCCGATGCGGCGACGTTCCTGGGTGTAGTGACGCTGGGCAACGCGATCCTGGCGTTCGTGATCCTGGAGATGATGCGCGGCGCGGGGGCCGGGCTGGCGCGCCAATATGCCTGGGCGCTGGCGCCGCCGCTGGTGCTGTACCTGGGGCATAACTGGGATCTGCTGGCGGGGACGTTCGCGGTCGCGGCGATGCTGGCGGCGGCGCGGGGAGCCCTGGTGCGCGCGACCGCGCTGGCTGCATTGGGCGGCGCGGCAAAGCTGTTCCCGATCCTGATGCTGCCGCTGCTGGGGCTGGGCGCACTGTTCGCGTCCGATCGGACATGGCGCGCGCGGATCGTGGCGGGGGCGGTGCTGGTGG
>NZ_LSJO01000266.1:0-4689 GCF_001556735.1 Sphingomonas sp. CCH9-F2
CGGGCGGGGGCGGCGTAGCTATCCATGATGGCGTTCGCGACTAGGGAGTGCACCGGCCGCGCTCAAGTGCTTGCGGTCCCCCCATCGCTTTTCTATGGGATGCCCTAATCAAGAGGGGCGGATAGCGCGACATGGACGATCGGAACAACACGATTGCAGGCTGGGTACTGGGTGGTGCCGCCGTCGCGCTGGGGCTTTCGATCGCAGGCGGGATGATCTTCCACGGCGAACGGCCCGAGAAGATGGGCTATGCGATCGAGGGCGTCGAGGAAGCCGGCGCGGGCGGCGGCGAGGCGGCGGAGCCGATCGCGGTGCGCCTGGCGAAAGCCGATCCGGCCAAGGGCGCCGACGTGTTCAAGAAGTGCGCGGCGTGCCACACGATCAACCAGGGCGGCGCCAACGGCATCGGCCCGAACCTGTACGCCACGCTGGGCGAGCCGGTGGGCCAGGGCAAGGGCGGCTTCGCCTTCTCCGACGCGCTCAAGAGCGTCGGCGGCAACTGGGACTTCGACAAGATGGATGCGTGGCTGACCAGCCCGCGCAAGTTCGCCAACGGCACCAAGATGACCTTCGCGGGCCTGGGCAATGCGCAGGACCGCGCCGACCTGATTGTGTACCTGAACCAGCAGGGATCGAACCTGCCGCTGCCCGCGGCTCCGGCCGCCGGCGCCGCTCCGGAGGCGAAGGACGGCGCGGTCGCCAACGTGACCGAGGGCGCGAAGGGTGACACCGCCGACATCGCGAACCAGGGCACGCCGGCGTCGGGCGCTCCCTCGGTCGATCCGGCCGCGCAGAAGGACAAGGCGCTGGCGGTGGAGCCGCCCGCCAAGAAGTAAGCGGATAAGCGGTTCGCGGCCATCGCGCCGCGCCCGCCCGCAGGTGATGCGATATCGACCGGCGTAAACGATCAGCTACGCATGCTGACCCGCCGGACCGTCAGGGCAGCAGGAACGTGCCCTCGATCGTCGTCACGCACGATCCGGTCAGGATCACCCGGTCGCCGTCCAGCCGGCATGACAGATGCCCGCCGCGGGCGCTGGCCTGAAACGCGGTGAACGTGTCGCGGCCCAGCCGCGCGGTCCAATAGGGCGCGAGGACGGCGTGTGCTGATCCGGTCACCGGGTCTTCGGGAATGTCGAAATAATCGGTGAAGACGCGGCTGACGACTTCGGCCGTATCGCCCGCGGCGGTGACGATATGGACATAGGGGCCGAGCGCCTTCAGCGCGCGGCCGTCCGGGGCCGCGGCGCGCACCGCGGCTTCGTCGTCGACGACGATCACCGCATAGCCCTTGTCATGCCACAGCGTTTCGCGCGCCGTGACGCCCAGCGCGGCGACGATCTCCGGCAGCGGCCGCGGCACGGGCGCCCAGGCCGGCAACGCCATGTCATAGCGGGCGCCGGTTCCGGCACGGGCGACCGCCAGCACGCCCGCCTGCCGCGTGCGGAAGGTGACACGATCGCGCGTGCTGTCCGACGCCAGTACGACATGGCCGCTGGCCAGCGTCGCATGGCCGCATAGCGCGACCTCCGCCGCGGGGGTGAACCAGCGCAGTTCGTAATCCGCCGCACCGCTGTCGTCCGCGACCAGGAAGGCGGTTTCGGACAGGTTGTTCTCCTGCGCGATCGCCTGCAATACGGCATCGTCCAGCCAGCGCGGCAACGGCATCACCGCCGCCGGATTGCCGGCGAAGGCGGCGTCGGCAAAGGCATCGACCTGGGTAAAGGGCAGGCGCATCGTGGCGATCCTTCAGACGCGCTTGGAGAACCAGTGCGGCGTCACGTCCGCCTCGACCAGCGGGTTGTCGGTATCGACATGCCCTTCGGGATCGAGATGGATCAGCGTTTCGACGCGCGGGAAGGCGTCGCGCAACGCATATTCGACCCGCTCGACGATGCGATGCGCGTCGCGCACGGTCAGTTCCGGGTCCACTTCCATGTGGAATTGCGCGAAATCGTGGCTCCCGGCGCGGCGGGTGCGGAAATCGTGGATGCCGCGGATGCCCGGCTGGCGCGCGGCGACCTCCATGAAGGCGGCGCGCTGCACCTCGGACCATTCCTTGTCCATCAGCATGTCGATCGCCTGGCTGGACGCCTGGAACGCGCCCCACGCCAGCCACAGCGCGATCGCGATACCGAACACCGGATCGGCGCCCGCGATCCCGACATATTGGTCGAGCACCAGCGCGGCGATGACCGCCACGTTCAGCAGCACGTCCGACTGGTAATGGACGTTGTCGGCCAGGATCGCGACCGACCCGGTGCGCCGGATCACGCTGCGCTGATAGGCGAGCAGCGCGAAGGTCGCGAGGATCGCGACGATCGACACGCCGATGCCCAGCCCCGCATCCTCGTTCACCGCCGGGGTGCTGAACCGCTCGATCGCGCGCCACGCGATCCCGATCGCGGATGCCGTGATGAGCACGACCTGGAACAGCGCCGCCAGCGCCTCCGCCTTGCCATGGCCGAAACGGTGGTCGTGGTCGGCCGGCTCGGCCGCGAGCTTCACGCCGTACAGCGTGACCAGGCTGGCGAGCAGGTCCAGGCCGGTATCGGCCAGGCTGCCCAGCATCGCGACCGATCCGGTATGCCACGCGGCATATCCCTTGATCACCAGCAGCGAGCAGGCCATCGCCACGCTGGCCAGCGCGGCGCGCATCGCCAGCGGGATGATGCGGCGGCGTTCGTCGCGCGTCATGGGTACAGCAGCCCTTCGCGCCATGCGCCATCGACCGCGGGGGTGAACAGTCGGCGTTCGTGCAGGCGGTGCGCGCGGTCCTGCCAGAATTCGATCCGTTGCGGCGTCACGCGATAGCCGCCCCAGAACGGCGGGCGGGTCACGTCCTGTCCGTCGAACCGCGCCCGGGCCGCATCGAACCGCGCCTCGAACGTGGCGCGCGCGTCGAGCGGGCGCGACTGGTCCGATGCCCAGGCGCCCAGCTGCGAATCGCGCGAGCGGCTGGCGAAATAGGCGTCGCTCTCCGCATCGCTGACGGGGGCCACCGGCCCTTCGATACGGATCTGGCGGCGCAGCGATTTCCAGTGGAACAGCAATGCGACCTGCGGATTGGCGGCCAGTTCCCCCGCCTTGCGGCTGCCGCGGTTGGTGTAGAAGACGAAGCCGTCGCGACCATGCCCCTTCAACAGGACCATCCGCACGGACGGGCGCCCATCCGCATCGGCGGTGGCCAGCGCCATGGCGTTCGAATCGTTCGGCTCGCTGGTGCGCGCCTCGGCATACCAGGCGTCGAACAGCGCAAAGGGATCGTCGCTCATCGCCCGGCTTCTACCGCGCAATCGCGCGCGCGTCATCCTCGCCCCATGCATGTGCGGGGCAGCATGGAACCTGCGGCGCGCCAACTCATTGAATCGCCCTCGCAACGAAAGGGCTTCCGATGGCCGCGCGTGCCTATTGGCAGGGACAGATCCGGCTGGCGCTGGTGTCGATCCCGGTCGAAATCTACTCGGCGACGCGCTCCGGCGCGCAGATCAGCTTCCATCAGATCCACGAACCGTCGGGCAAGCGGATCAAGCTGGAAAAGACCGTCCCCGGCGTCGGCGCGGTCGACACCGACGAAATCATGAAGGGGTTCGAGATCGAGAAGGGCGAATATGTCCTGCTCGACCAGGACGAGATCGACGCGGTGAAGCTGGAATCGAAGAAGACGCTGGAACTGACCCAGTTCGTCGACGCGCACGAGATCGACGTCCTCTACTACGAAAAGCCCTATTTCGTCGTCCCCGCCGACGATCTGGCGGAGGAGGCGTTCATCGTGCTGCGCGAGGCGTTGCGACGCACGAAGAAGGTCGGGCTGGGTCAGCTGGCCATGCGCGGGCGCGAATATGTTGTCAGCCTGAAGCCATGCGGGCGCGGCATGGTGCTGGAAACGCTGCGCTACGCCGATGAGGTGAACAAGGCGCAGGGTTACTTCCGCGACATCCCCGATGCCAAGCCCGAGCCGGAGCTGCTGGAACTGGCCGAGGCGCTGATCGAGAAGAAGGCCGCGCCGTTCGACCCGCGCGGCTTCCACGATCGCTATGTCGATGCGCTGAAGGGGCTGATCGACCGCAAGCGCAAGGCCAAGGGGCGGCGGATCATCGAGGACAAGGGTGACGCCGCGGCGCGTTCGGGATCGAATGTCGTCGATCTGATGGCGGCGCTGAAGAAGTCGATGGAGGGCAAGGGCGGCGCGGCCGCGGCGGACGCCAGACCGGCGGCGGAAAAGAAGAAGCCGGCGGCACGAAAGCCGGCGGCGCGCAAGGCGCCGGCACGCAAGCGCGCCTGACCGGCGATGGCGCGTCGTCCCGATCCGCTCGAACGCTATAATGCGAAGCGCGACTTTTCGCGCACCGCCGAACCGGCGGGGACGCTGGCGCCTGGCAACGGCAACGGCTTCATCGTGCAGAAGCACGACGCGACGCGGCTGCATTGGGATTTCCGGCTGGAGGTGGACGGCGTCCTGAAAAGCTGGGCGGTGACGCGCGGGCCGAGCCTTGACCCCGCCGAAAAGCGACTGGCGGTGCGGACCGAGGACCATCCGCTGTCCTATGCGACGTTCGAGGGGACGATCCCGGCGGGCGAATATGGCGGCGGCACGGTGATGCTGTGGGACCGGGGCACTTGGGCGCCGGTGGCGGGCAAGAGCGCCGCCGATCTGGAGGCGGGGCACCTCCACTTCATCCTGGACGG
>NZ_LSJO01000267.1:0-26676 GCF_001556735.1 Sphingomonas sp. CCH9-F2
TCGTCAGGCTCATAACCTGAAGGTCACAGGTTCAAATCCTGTCCCCGCAACCATCCGAAACATACAATCGGCGCCTTCGGGCGCCTTTTGTTGATTTGCGCTGTTGCGCGCCCCCGCAACCAACTCGAACATACAATCGCCGGCGGCGCCCTCAGGCGCATCGCCGCCCTCGCTGCAGCGACTTGTGCTGACCCGCGCAGTCACCGAACGGCCGCCCTGGCTCACGTCCGGGCGGCCGTTTGCAATGTGCAGGATCTGCGCAAGGCGACCATGCACCAGCAGGTCCAGCCCGCGACTTTCCGCCCGTGGCTCGGCCGTGATGCGCTCGATGAGGTTGCGCAGCGCCAGCCGCGCCTCGCCACCCTCCAACTCAGGCGTGTTGAGCGCCTCGACCAGCGTCTCGATGTTGCGCCGATAGGCGTCGGCAAGGTTCGGGTGCAGCGCGATCGCAGGAGCGACCTCGACATCCTCCAACTGCCGGTCGATCTCCTCACGCTCGGCGAGTGCCGCCAGCAGTCGCTTCTTCATTTCCACATAATTGCCGACGCCATCTGCCATCATGTCGGTCAGTCGCTCGATACGCCCGGTCACCTTTGCCCTGTTCCGCTCGATCTTCGCGTGACTGGCCGCAGCGGCCTTACGGCTCGCTTCGCTAGCAAGACGGTATTCTTCGATGAAGGCGGCGACGAGGTCGGGCTGGAGCAGACGATGGCGTAGCGCGTCCAGGATGCGGTGCTCGAGCTGGGCGGTGCCGATGGTGCGCGTGTTGGTGCACGTCCCCGTCGCCCGAGAGGTGCTGCAGCCCCACCGCTCTGCCCCGACGACCGTAAACGAACCGCTGCAGACGCCGCACGTGATGAGGCCCGATAGCAGGCGTTTGGAAGGTTGCCGGCGGATGCCGGCCGTCCGCTCGGGCGCGCCCTCTATCGCAGCGACCGTGTCCCACAGCGCCTGATCGAGGATGCGCAGCTCGGGAACCGCCTGTACCTTCCACTCGCCCTCCGGATTGGGGCGCGACACGCGTTTGCGCGTCGCCGGGTCGCGGACGAACCGCTGGCGGTTGAACACGATCCGCCCGATATAGAGCTCGTTGTGAAGGATGCCGTTGCGCCGCTGCCGGCTGCCGCAGATCGTCGAGATGCGCCACGGGCCGCCGGTCGGCCCCGGAACGCCCTCGCGGTTGAGCCGCTTCACGATGAAGCTGGTGCTCCGGCCCTCCGCGCGCCAGGTGAAAATGCGCCGCACGACTTCGGCCTGTTCCGGCACGATCCGTCGCCGCCCGCGATCGATCTCTCCGTTGGCGAGCACCTGGACGTCGGCCTCGTAGCCGTAGCACAGCCCGCCCGGGATGCGGCCAGCCGCGACCCGGCCAACTTGGCCGCGCCGCGTCTTGTCCGCGAGGTTCTTCAGGAACACCGCCGACATTGTGCCGGTAAAACCGACCTGGAGTTCGCTGATCAGCCCCTCGGACACCGTCACGAGCCGACAGCCCGCGAACTCGACCCGCTTCCAGATCGCCGCGATGTCCTCCTGGTCGCGGCTGATCCGGTCAAGCGCCTCGGACATGACGATGTCGAAATCCGCAGCGCGTGCGACCATGGCGTTGAGGCCGGGGCGGTCGCGTGTCGCGCCGGAGAGCGCGAAGTCGGGAAACACTTCGACGACGGTCCAGCCCTCGCGGGCGGCCCGTTCGCGGCAAAGCCGGATCTGGTCCTCGATCGAGCGCTCCGACTGCCGGTCAGAGCTATAGCGGGCGTAGATCGCCACTTTCATGCCGGTGGTCGTCATCCGAACGCTCCCATTTTGCTCGCAGGCTCGCCGGCCGCGGTGTTCAAAGATCGTCGGGTGATCGCACGACTGCGCGGACGCGCTCGGCATCCTTGCGCGCCAGGTCGCGAGCCAGCGCCTTGACGAACGCCAGCAGTTCGGGGGGCGTCGAGGCCGGGATAGGATGGGTAGGCTCCACGCGCTCGGCAATGCGGCGTTGCCATGTACGCCAGCCATGTAAGTCCCGCACGATATGGATGGGGTGGCTCTGCCGCCGGGAACGGCCTGGAAGCCGGAAGGGAAGAGCTGGAGTGATCCGGCGGGAGCCGGGGAAAAGGAGAGATCGTCATGTCCATGCTGCTCGTCATCGCCTTCGCCTGTCTTGCCTGCCGCATTGCGCCGCGCCTGCTCGCCGAGTTGGTCGCAACCATCGTCGGCATGGTCCTCGTCCGTGCCGGGCGTCGCGCCCGCCGGAGGCTGCTGGAATGCGCTTGTCCGGTTGGCGCCGCCGGCTGGGACCGAACGCCGACCCGTGCCGAGCGCCGGGCGTTGCGGCGTGGCTTAAAGGCTGCTCTCGACATGACGGTGTTCACGAGCCTGTTGCCGCACGTGGCGGTCCGCGCGCATAAGCTCGCTGCGTTCTGAAGCCGCTGCGATGGTGACGGGCGCGCCGGAGCAGACCAACGGGGCAGCCATGACAGGAGCAGGGGGTTCGCCGCGCGCCATCGCCGAACGACTGCTGGCGACGGTCGATCCCGCGGCTTGGCAGCTGACCGGCAAGGCCGCGGCGTTCAGGATAGCGATTACGGGAACCAGCATCGTATTCGATGCGAGCGCAGCTTCCGTCGGACAGGCGTTCGAGCAGCTCGCCTTCGCGGTCGAAGCGCGGATCGCGTTCGAGCGCGCCCACGCCATGCTGGCGGCGGCACCGACCGCCGGGCCGCTGCCCCTGTGGCTGGTCAGCGGATCGGACGTACTGGCACGCTGGCTCAGCTGGTCGGGATCGGGGAAGGCGCTCCGCAAGACGCTCCGCCTGAGCGACGCGCTGGGTCAGGCGCCTGTCTCCGGCCATCTGGCGCGGCGCGCGCGGCGGGAGCTTGGCCAGCACGCCGCCAGGATCCGGGTGCGGCAGGGCGTGGCCGTGGCCGAGGCGATCGAACTCGCCGAGCGCCCGGTCAGCGTCGCAGTGCTCGGCGACAGGGCGTGCATCCGCATCGATGTCGCCGCATTCCCGGATACATTGCTCGGTGCCCTGCAGCAGGACAGCGGGCGCAATGCCCCGCGCAGCCTCTCGGAAATCGTCGATCATCCGTTCATCGCCGCAGCCGACCTGAAGCTCGCTGGCGTGAACCATGATGGCGCGGCGGTCGTGTTCGAGGTGGAGAGCCACCAGGCGCCGCTCGCACCGGTGCCGAAGGAAGCCTGGGCCGTACTGCCGCGGGATGCCGATCCGGCGTACCCGTGGCGGCCGACCGCGCGCGAGATCCGCGAGCATGACCGGCTGGTCGAAGCGGGACGACGTCTGGTCGGCGGCCCGGCGTGAGACACGTCCGCTCGCTCACGCGCCCGCGGCGCGATCCGCGTTGATGATCGCGTTGCCGTCGGTCGCGTAAATGGCGTGATACTCGGCCTCGGTGTCGAGGTAGAAGCCGCGCATTTGTTTATACTGGATGACCGCCAGCGTGCCGGCGAGCATGTTGAGGTCGGCAACCTGGATGTTGCTGCGGTAGAGCGCGTCGTCCGTGTCCCCGGTCATCGGGATACGGTCATGCGCGTGGACGTGGTCGCGCATCATCGGGGTACTGGTGGTGACCCGGACCAGCCCCATCAGCCGGTCGTCGACGAGGCTGAGCCCGAGGCCGCAGTCGATATAGGGCAGGTCGCGAGTTTCGAGTGCCGGAATGATCGAGGCACGGGCAGCGACGCTGTCGACGCAGACGAACACGAAGTCGGCCTCGTTGAGCAGATCGAGCGTGTCGGCCGTAAGATGCACCGGATGCGCTTCGATGCCGGTATGCATGCGGCCATACACGCGCGCGAAATACTCGACCTTGGTCATCCCGGCCTGGATATCCTCGATCGCCATCGCGCCGGGCCAGCGAAAGGCATTGTGCTGCTCGGCCGCGTCGCCGTCGACCAGCAGGATGCGCGTCGCAGGCGTCTTGCTGACGAGATCGAGCACCACTGACCCGGTGCCGCCCAGGCCGACGATCGCGATCGTGCCGCCGGCGAGCCGGTCCGACACCGCCTCAATGCCGGCGCGCGTCGAGGCGGTGTCCGGGTAGACGAACGGGCTCGGGCGAATGCTGGCGTCCACGTCCTGCCGTCCTCAGCTGGCGAAGGTGGCGTTGACGTTGACGAGGAGGCCGTCGGCGAGCGGCACGACGTCGCCCGGCGTCAGCAGACCGGTCAGCGCGGTATCGTGCGCATGACGATACGAGACCGTCGCCGAGCCGGGGCTCTGCCCCTCGCGATCGGGATAGGCGATGCGCAGCAGCTGCGCGTAGCTGACGGTGCGGCCGCGCAATGCGGTCCAGCGCCCGTTAATCGAGATCATCGTGCGCCCCGCCGCGGCGGCGGGCTTCGGCGCGGAGCGTTCTGCCTCGCCCACGAGATACAGGGCGCGGCGGCGCGGCGCGACCGGCACCGGCAGGACGGACGGCAACAGGGACGTGCTTGCGGAAGCGGCGACGGCGGGCAGCATGGTCATTCTCCTTGTCTAGAAGGGCTCGGGGTCGGAACGGCTGTCGGTCGGGCGCAGGCATTCGCGCAGCGCATTGACCATATCGGCGTAGAGTGATTTGACGGAGGAGTAGGAGTAGCGGGACAATCGCGCGCTGATCCGCTCCCACGAACAGGCGCCGCTGCGCGGATCAACGCCGAGATCGCCCATCGCCTCCAGGCAGATCGACAGCGCCAGCACGTGATCCTTGCCCCCCGGGATCGGCCGCAGCGCGACGGCGTCCGCCTCCGGCGCGACCCAGGACGGAACACCGCGCTGGAGATCACGCTGAAGCACCCAGGTCACCTCGCCGAGATCGACATCGACCCCCAGCCGGTCCTCGCGCCAGCGGCGGCAGCGCGCCGGATCGAGCATTGCGTTGAGCCCGGCGAGGACGTCCTCACCGACCCGGTCGGCGCCAAGCACGGTGACGATGGGGTTGGCGCAGCGGGCGGTCGCCATTGCGATGGTGACGGACGACGCGCCGATCGCCTCGCCGACCTCGCCGGAAGCCGCGAGGTTGGCGGCGATGATGGGATCGGTGAGGTTGACCACGGCGTGCGGCACCCCGGCGACTCGGGCCAACCAGCGTGCGGCATGCGTGCGGCCCGCGCCGGGCACGCCGCCGAGGATCAGCGTGCCGCCGCCGAACCACGGCCGCTCGGCGACGAGCATCGCGGCGCAGCGTTCACGCACCCACGCCAAAAACTCGGGCTGGTGCTCGTGCATGACCAGAAACGGAATGCCGTCGGGCCCAAGCCGATCGCCGCCGAGCAGCGCGAACGGCTCGCCGAGTTCGAGCGGCAGCGGCTCGTCGCCCGAACCGTGGCCGACGATCATCGCAGGCGTCGCGGGCTGGAAAGTGGCGAGCGTCGCCATCAGTCGCCCCTCCACATCCGCAAGGGCCGCATGCCGCCGGCACCGCGGCCCTCTTTCTTCACGCGCCGCTCGGTCGCGAACATCTCGTCGACCAGCATCCGCGCGAGCGACTCGTCGCCATGTTCGGCAGCGTGATCGAGGAAGGCGAAGAACCGATCCTTTTGCCACCGCATCCAGTCGCACAGACGGTCGCGCTCGATCGCGCGATCGTACCGAATCGACCAGTCGGCCTCGTCGCTGCTCTTGCGCTGCAGTTCGAGCAGATGGCGGCCGTACTTGCCCTCGCGCGCGTAGAGATTGACGATCAGGCGGTCACGCGCGCGCTTCGCCTCCGCCTCCAGCGCCTCTGCGCGCTCGGCCACGGCCGCGGCGACGCGCGCCTTGGCAAGGTCATCCAGGGCCGCTCCGCCGAACATCATGGTGAGCCGTCCCAGGAAGGTGATGTCGAGCTCGCCACCGTTCACCGCGTTCAGCAGCGCATCGCGCCCGTCGTCGTCGGCGAAGCCGCAGCTCCAGATGACGACCGGTTCGGCATGGCTGCCGCGCGGCTGGACCAGCAGGTCGAGCACGTGATCGCCCTGCATGCGCTCGCGAAGGCAAAAGGCGCTGTCGCGCGTGTCGAGGATCGTTTTGCCGTGCATGTCGTAAAACAGATACGATCGTGTACTTTCCTTGTCAATGCTTCTGCTTGCCGGCCAGCGGCGAAGCGGGAATGCAGCATCCATGGCCGTCGTCCCCGCTTCTCGACTGACCCTCCGCTACGCCCAGGCCGTGACCGTGCTGATGGCAGCGTGTGGAATCGATCCCGCCGCGCGAACGGCGTTCGCGGCGCGCGTCCGCCAGTTGCAGCGCCTCGGCGTGCCGCCGCATCGGGAAGGGCAGGGCGGTGGGCCCGCATATGGGCTCGCGGAATTGGCGGCGTTCGCCACCGCTGTCCGGCTCATGGCGGCGTTCATGGTGCCCTCGCTCGCCGCTCGCTACGTCATCGAGTGCTGGCCCACATTCGCCCCGGCGCTCCTTGCCGGGGCGAGGGAGGCGCTGCCGGACTCCTATCTCGCCCGACGACCGCTCGGCGACGAGACGGTCATCGTCATTGCCCCGAGCGCGCTCGGCGACCTGGGCCGACAGGGCCGTCATGACGAGCGCTACGCCGGTACGCTCGGCGACATGGCGGTGCTCTCGCCGGCATCGGTCTTGGACACGGTCCGAAACATCGGTGGCGGTGTCGTGCTCGACACCACCGCGTTCATGCCGAAGCTCGTCGCCGGCTTCGTCGAGGCCGCGATCGCGACCGAGCAGGATGCGATGCGCGAACTCGATCTGCTCCGCTTTGCGACCTGGAATTAGCACCCGGGCGCGCAGAGGACGGTCCTCAAGCCGTTGCCCTTCGACGGAGCGGCGCAGGATACGAAAGGATACGTCGTGGCGATACGCGGCGCTCCGCCGGGAATGCGTCCGGTGAAATCGGTTGAGAGGCGGTTCGGCTGCCACCACGACCCTTGTACGTGATCGGCAAAGCGCCGCTTCTGTTCGCACATGGCACCGAACATCACGACCATCGCGCTGACCATGGTCGCCTCGGACGTGCCGTCCTCCCTGAAAAAGTGCGGACGACCCTCGACGAAATACACGTCGGCGTCTTTCGACAGGACGTGGTGGAAGAGCTTGGTGTCGGTCTTGGCGGGAACCAGGCAGATGACTGTCTGCACCTTGCGCTTCGACCACTGGTCGTGTGCGCGCTCGAGCCACCGCTTCTGGTTCGACCAGGGCGGGTTGACGAACACGACGTCCCCTGACCAGTCGTCGCGAAGCCCGTCGTCGCCGCGGCGAACATCGAGATACGCGCGCGGACGAACCGCGCTCGCCGGATGCCAGCAAGGATCGAAGTCGATTCTGCCGAAGCTCCGTTCGACCGCGCGGACAAACGCGGGGGAGGTAAAGCGATTGTCGCTGTCCTTCAGCACGATCGCGTTCACGGGTGTCTTCGCATTGCGGGCACGGATAGCCATACGGGGCTCCTCATCATCAAAGATTTGAAGAGACCCTGGCACCTGACAGCCCGGTCCGACCCGTTACCGGATCCACTGCCTCCCGATCGGGATAGGCATGCCGGCCGCGTCGACAACGGCTGGCGTACAGCGAGCCAGGTATGCTCGCGTTATTGCCGACTCGGCCAGTCCCCGGCGAGGGGTCGACGGCGTCTCGACGCAACGGATGCCCGTGGTGGTATATCTAGGGTCATGATCAGCATCGTCAAGCGTTTAGCGACCAAACTCGATGGCTGTGCCCGATCCGATCCGTAAGCATTTGCCGACGGGGCAGCTTAAATATGCAACGAGGTCTCTTGAGGTAAGTCGACCCAGTTGCGGACATTCAGCGTTGCCTGAGCGCTCACCAAAATCTGCCATCGGGTCACCTCGGCTGCAGGGTTGGTCTGGATATAGTGCTGCTGCTTGAATGGCGCCGTGCGGTGGCCCCGCTAGCGGACTTATGAACCGGGACCCCGGGATGACCGCCGTTCGATGAAGCCATGCAACAAGGTGCCGGCAAAGTCTTGCGCATCGATGCGAGCGCCCCGTCGCGCAGTTCGCCCGCAGTCCAGAGCGACAGCGCCAGAGGCAAAGGCGAGCAGCCTGGCAAGCAATGTAGCGCCTAATCCCGCCGGGCTGCGATTAACCCTTCTCCTGCGCCTAGCGCGAGCGTCCAGCGCGCCTAGACCTGTCCGGGCGAGAACTGGTGGTGATGCCGGGGCAAAACTTGGCATCCCAACCCATGACGCCTTTTCCGAATTTTCGAGGCGTTGCCGTCTCGCGATGGTCAGCGCACGGAAGTTGCGACATGAATGAGACCCGCGGCAGTGATCGGCGCCTATGCACGCCACACCCTATGGAGATCGTCCCGTGCCATACGCTGCCCTGATCGACTGGTGTGGCCCCTTCCACACGATTGAGGCGGCCTGCGCGGCTGTAGCTGAGGGTGGCTATGGCGAGGCACTCTACATGGCCATCGGGTCAAAGCTCGGGCAACGCGTCACCCACGTTCAGTACGTCGGCATAACCGGCGATCTGACCGGACGGTTCAACGGCAAGCATCCCATACAGACGCTGCTGCGCGCCAAGTCGCTCCGACTCTACGTGGGCATCGTGACGTCGCAGTCGGTCGCGGGAAAGAAAGCGTCGCACCACGCGAAGATCCCGCTCTATCTTGCCGAAAGTGCTCTCGCATTCCTGCTGGAGTTGCCGCTCAACAAGGACAAGCGCTGCAATCCACCAAAGGACTCCATCGTCGTTGTCAACCGATGGTACCGGGAGGACTTCGCCACCCGGCGCCGGCGCCAACCCCACGCGACTTGGCCCGACCTGGTCGAGTACGACGGGTATGAGGGCACTGGCGACATCGCTTGGCACGGCGGCCGTCGCGAGCACGTCAATGCCGACATGATCGAGGAGATACGGTCACGCGCGCGCCACGAACTCGCCAAGGCGCGCGCCCGGAAGGCAAAGGCTGAACTCGCGCTCCTGACCTGGGACGAGAGATATGGCGTGACGTCCAGTCCGCGGTACGCCACCGCCTCGGATTGACCCGGACGAACTGGTCGCATCCGAAGACGGTCTCGCCGACATGGACGAGGCACGCACGCCGTCCGCCGTCGTCCTCAGTGACGGCGAGGCGAGCGAAGCGGTGACGAGCGCCGACCTGCAGTTCGCGGAAGACGCGTTGCACAATCTGATCCAGGCGATGGACGAATGGCGCAGCGATGCGAACCAGTCGGCTCCGGCATGATACCCGCCATCGCGTCCGCGCTCGACGCCATCGTTGGAAGCGTGACCTCGCTCGTTAGCGCGCGGGGTGCCAGGCGGGCCTACGAACTCTACATCATGACCGGCATCGCAGAAGGCCTGGCGAGCGCGGGATGCGCAGTCCGCGTCCAGCGCTGCGACGGGACGGCGATTCTATCGCATGACGCTGATCGGCGCATTCATCAGCGGGGTGGCGCGCCAACCGGGGTGTCCGGGGCCTTGCAGGGTCCGCACCACGCCAGTTCATTCGTATTCCGAACCCCGGGTTCGGCCCGGCAATGGGAGATCTGGAACGGCATCCAGTTTGTCGGCCGCAGCGCCGGCAGCCACGAGATAGATATTTCCATCGTGCCGCGAGCGGTGGGGGTAGCCCTTCGGGGAATGCCGGGCGGCGGCCTTCCGATAGGTAGGCCCTCCTTGGCGATAGAATGCAAGGACGTGAGCGACCCGGGCAGCGGAGACGAGATGCGGGCGTTCGTCGCCCGCCTGTACGACCTGACGATCCTCCGAAGCCATACGAAGGTCCGGCATCTTCCGAAACCACTGCGTGCGATCAGCCCCAGCAGCGGACCGAGAACCGTGGCCCATGAAACCTTCTGGACCGGCAATCGGGAGACGTTCAACGTGATCGCCCGGCGGACCGGCTTCGCTAAAGGCGCCGCGGCCATGACGGCGTACTACGCGATCCAGCCCCATGGCCCCGTCGCACCTGGGACCGCGGCGGACACCGCGCTGATCAACGCCATAGTCGGCTGGATCATGGCCAACCTAGCCTGACCGACCGCAGCCAGGCCACCACAACCGACACTCGAAAGATCGATGGCGACGCAGCTACGGCGTCTAGACCTTGTTTGAACGGGATGGGCGGACTGGCAGGATCGCCGTCGACCTGACGACCAAAGCGCCGAAACGTCGCGACACGACCTCTCTGACTGAACCCTGCTGTCTGAACGCACGAACAGTTTGACCTGATAGGCTGCGCGCTGTAGCTACAGGACAGCATCGGATGCGACGGTCGTAACAAGGTTCGCGTGACTGCGATCGCGTGAAACAAGCAGCGGGGGGTTCCTTCTGAAATGGCGCAGTTAGGTGCGGTAGTAATCCCCTGCGCGAGCAGGAAGCGCTGGACAGTCGCCCCCGGCCTGAGCGCGTGCGAATTACCGCGGGGCGACCAGGTCTTGGTCGCCGCCGAGTGGATGTCGCGCCTCCGCACGGCCGCTACCCAGGGCGACGCGAAGTCGCTCTACATGGGCCGAGGCTTCTCCCTCGGCGCGAGCGCCGCCGCTCACGCCGCCGTCCCACTGTTCGTGGTGTCCGCGGGGCTGGGCGTCGTGGCGGGGACACGCGCGGTACCAAGCTACGGCCTGACGGTCGGGACGCGCACCGACGACGCGATCGGACCGCGCATGACCGGCGGCATCGATTCAGCCGCATGGTGGCGGACGGTCACCGGCGGCCCATTCTCCATGCAGTGGCAGTCGGTGGTCGAAGTTGGGGGGCTGGTCCTCATTGCGCTCAGCCAGGCCTACGCCGGCCTGATCGCCGAAGACCTGAGCGCGATGAACCCGATCGACGTCCGCCGCATGCGCTTCTTCGGCACGGGCTTGGACCAGGTGCTGCCCGCCGCTCTCAGGTCGAGCATCATGCCCTACGATGCGCGCCTCGACGCGTTGTGGCCCGGGACCCGGACCGACTTCGCCCAGCGCGCGCTCGCGCACTTCGCAAAGGCAGTCGTTCATTCCGAGGACCCCGCCGACGACGCCGCTGCCGTGTCGCGAGCGCTCCAAGACCACCGCGCGCCCGAAAGGATCGAGCGGCCGCGCGCCGGTGACGACGTGCTGATCATGGCGATTCGCCGCCACCTCCGCGCGACCAGCGGCATTGGCCGCATACTGCGGCGCCTCCGGGAGCAGGACCAGATCGCGTGCGAACAGCGCCGCTTCACGCGCCTGTACCATGCCGCAGTCCAGCAGGGTGCCGTCCAATGACCAGGCCATCGTGCATTTTCATGCATGCCGGAGCACGTCGATGAAATTCGTATTTGCCGACTCGCTCGACTTCGTCGATCCGGCTTTCGACTTCATCGCGGACCGCAACGGCGCGCGCCGCACGATCCACCGCGACGATCAGTTCCCGCACGAATACCTTGATGTCGCGCCATACGACGGGATCCTCGTGTCGCGTGGCATCGTCGGCGACGTCCTTCACAACGGAAAGTACTCGGAGTCGCAGCTCATGCGATTCCGGCGCGAGGGCGCGCGGCGCTTCCTCCGCTACATGGAGAGCGACTTCCCCGGCAGCATGATGGTCGGCGACTGCGGCGCCTTCACCTACCGCAACATGGCGGAGCCTCCGTATAAGGCGGCCGATACCGTGGAGTTCTACGCGGACGGCGGCTTCTCGCACGGCTGCTCGCCCGACCACCTGATCTTCGACTTCGACCAGGCCGGCGCCGACCGGCCGCGGTCAGAGGTGCCCACCGACGTGCTCACCCGCTTCGACGTCACCCTGCAGAACGCTGCTGAGTTCAAGGTCGAGGCCGCCCGTCTCGGGCCGGAGTTCACACCAATGGGCGTCATCCAAGGGTGGTCGGCTTCGAGCATGGCGGACTCCGCCACGGCCCTTGCACAGATGGGGTACGACTACCTGGCGGTCGGCGGCACGGTGCCGCTCAAGATCGACCAGCTTTGCCGCGCGCTAGCGGCGATCCGCGCCGCGATCCCGCCGGGCGTACGGCTGCACGTGCTCGGGTTCGGCAAGATCGAGAACCTCGCTGACATCGAGCGCCATGGCGTCGCGAGCTTCGACACGACCTCGCCGCTCGTGCGCGCCTTCAAGGACGCCAGGAAGAACTACTGGGCCCGGACCGAGGGGGCCCTCGACTATTACACCGCTGTCCGGATCCCGCAGGCGATCGAGAACAACCGGTTGAAGACCAAGGCTATGCGCGGCCAGGTCGACCAGGAGGAGATCAAGCTGCTCGAGGCGACGGCGCTCGACTCCGTCCGGGCGCTCGCCTCGGGAGGGGGCGGGCTCGATGCGGCACTCGACGCGGTCATGGCATACTGGGCACAGCTGAACTGGACCGAAGAGACGTCTGAGATCCAGCGGCGGATCACGATGGCGAAGCAGCGCACTGTCTACGAGCGCACGCTTGGAGACAGGCCGTGGGAGACCTGCTCCTGTCGGGTCTGCCGCGAGATCGGCGTCGAGGCACTAATCTTCCGGAACTCGAACCGCAACAAGCGACGCGGGATGCACAACCTCCACGTCTTCCACGAGCACCTCAAGACCTTCAGGACCAACGCCGAATGACCGACAAGCTGACCTTCACCGTGGTCCTCCCCCGGCAAAGCGAGCGCCACAAGGTCTTTACGTTCGCCGCATCTGCATCGGAGATCTCGCGCTTCGCGCGGATCCAGCGTGCGGGACGCGACGACGACGGTGCCCTGCGCGGCTTTCAGCGTCCGCAGATCGCCGGCCACATCCGTGAGATCAGGGATTACTTGGTCAAGCCGAATGCGATCTTGCCGAACCCGATCGTCGTTGCCTTCACGGCCGGGGCGAAGCTGACGCCGCTCGTGTTGCCGGAACCCGTGCCGCCGCGGGGCAGGCGCATATCGGTGCGCAGGTCGCCGAGACCCAGCGGACTGGGAACCCTCACCATCGATCTCTCGGCTGGTGCCCCGGGGCTCATCGTTGACGGGCAGCAGAGGTTCACGGCCCTGTCGGAGATTCCGGACGGCGACTTCGAGGTGCTGGTGTCCGGCTTCCTTTGCGAGGACGACGAGGAGCTGCAGAAGCAGTTCATCCTCATCAACAACACCCGGCCGTTGCCCAAGGCCCTTGTCTACGAGCTGCTCCCCCAGGTCGGGGACCTGCCGTTCAGGATGTCCAGCCGTAGTCAGGCGGCGCTCGTCACGGAGAAGCTCAACTACAGCGAAGGCTCCTCGCTCCGGGGCCTGATCAAGCAACAGACCAATCCCAAGGGTATCATCCGCGACACGGTTCTGCAGCGCGTCATCATGAACTCGATTAGCGATGGCGCGCTGGGGCTCTATGCCGACAGCGACCAGCTCCTGCTCGACCGCGGCGCGACGCTCATCAGCGAATTCTTCCACGCGGTCCGACACATCTTCGCGAGCGACTGGGACGGCAAGACACCCAAGACCTCCCGCCTGGTCCACGGTGCGGGCGTAATCGCGATGGGGTATGTGATGGAGGAGATCCACGCGTCGACGGGCGCTACGACGCGCGAGGCGTTCGCGGACGGACTGCGGCTCCTCAGGGGTCGGACCGCCTGGAGCGAGGGGGAATGGACGTTCGGCGACGAGCGCAGGCGCTGGAACGGCCTACAGAACGTGCCGGCCGACGTTCGTCAGCTGTCCATGCACCTCGTTCAGGAACTGCGCCGCGCGCATGCGCGGTCTAAGGTCCGGGTGGCCTGATGGGCTACGCCGTAAAGGAGGTGTTCTACACGCTGCAGGGTGAGGGCATGAACGCTGGCCGGGCGGCGGTGTTCTGCCGCTTCGCCGGCTGCAACCTGTGGTCAGGCCGCGCCGAGGACCGGCACCGCGCCGTCTGCGGCTTCTGCGACACCGACTTCGTCGGCACCAACGGTACCGGCGGGGGACGCTTCGGGTCCGCCGACGACCTCGCCGACGCCGTCGAGGCGACCTGGCGAGGGTCGGGCGCGGCGCCTCGCTTCGCGGTGCTCACCGGGGGCGAGCCCCTGCTTCAGGTCGATGACGCGCTGATCCGAGCGCTGCACGCCAAGGGCTTCGAGATCGCCGTGGAGACCAACGGGACGATCGAGCCGCCCGAGGGCATCGACTGGATCTGCGTCAGCCCCAAGGCGCTGCCGCTTGTCGCGCGGCGCGGGGACGAGCTGAAGCTGGTTTACCCGAACCCCCGTCTCTCGCCCGCGGACGTCGAGGGTCTGGGCTTCCGCCACCTCCTCCTCCAGCCGATGGACGACACCGATGCCGCGGCGAACACGGCCGCCGCCGTCGCCTTCTGCCTCGACAACCCGCACTGGCGGCTCACCCTCCAGAACCACAAGCACGTGGGGATCCGCTGATGCACGAACTTAGCAAGCAGTTTCGCTTCGACGCGGCCCATACCCTTCACCGGGACATCGACGCCGAGCCGAGCCGGCGCGTGCACGGCCACTCGTATCGTGCCGAGGTGGTCGTGAGGGGTAGGCCGGATCCCGAGACCGGCATGATCATCGACCTCGGGCACTTCGAGCGCTTGCTGGAGGCGGCCCGCGACGGCCTGGACCACCGGTTCCTCGATGATGTGCCGGACCTCGGCCCCGCGACCATGGAGAACCTGGCGGTCTGGGTCTGGCGCACGCTCAAGCCTACCTGTGCGGGCCTCTCCCGAATCGTTATACACCGCGACTCCAGCGGGGAGGCGTGCACCTACTATGGGGATTGAACTCTTGGATCGAACCGCTCTGGTTCTCTTCTCCGGCGGCCAAGATTCGACTACGACGCTCGCCTGGGCGCTCGACCGGTACGATCACGTTGAGACCGTCGGATTTGACTACGGGCAGCGCCACGCGGTCGAACTCGAGGTGCGATCCGTCGTGGCAGACGGCATCAGGAGAAGTTTTCCCGATTGGGGCGACCGACTCGGCGAAGATCACATGGTCGACCTCCAGGTCCTCGGCCGGATCAGCGAGACGTCGCTGACCAAAGGAATGGCCATCGCCATGGCCGACGACGGCCTCCCGAACACCTTCGTTCCCGGCCGCAACCTCATTTTCCTGACGTTCGCCGCAGCGGTCGCCTACAGGCGGGGGATTAGGCACATCGTGACCGGCGTGTGCGAAACGGACTACTCCGGCTACCCGGACTGCCGCGACGACACGATCAAGGCGATGCAGTTGGCCCTTAACTTAGGCATGGACACTCGGTTCGTTTTGCACACTCCGCTGATGTGGATCGACAAGGCCGAGACTTGGGCACTCGCCAAGCTGCTGGGCGGCGACGAACTTGTGGACGTCGTGCGCACGCAGACGCATACCTGCTACGAGGGCGACCGCGAGCACATTCACGACTGGGGCCACGGTTGCGGCGCGTGCCCGGCATGCGAACTACGCGCGACGGGCTACCGAGGCTACTTGGCTCGCCAACAAGCCTGAGATCAATGCAGCGAGCCGCGCCTAGTCGTCGACGTTCCCCGCCGGACTGAACAGCCTGACCCGCCTGACCGCGTCCGCGGGAGGCTCGCCGCCCTCGCGGAGCAGGCGCTTCATCTCGCGGATCCCCTCTTCGATGAGGGCGCGCCCGGCCGAGGTGTCGAGACTCTTAAGCGTCCACGGCTGCGTCCAGAACTCCGACGGGATGCCGCCGACCAGCGCCTGAGCCGTACGGGCCGCCTGCGAGCCGTTGTCGCCCATCACCGGATCGGTAGTGAACGCGGGGTCGAAGTCGGAGCGGAGCTTGTCCACGACCATCTCCGACACTTTCTGGATCGTCGCCTTGAGCATTAGGTTCGGGAACTCGCCGGCATTCGCAAAGGTGACACCGTAGAGCCCAAAGACCTGCTTCCAGATCGCGTAGAGCACCGCTAGCGCGTCGCCCTCGTCGTCCCTCGTCTCCGGGAACGCCCGCACGATCGCGCGGAGCGAGTTCTCCAGGGCGGTCGGCGGGACGAGGTGCACGCCGTCTGCGTGGCGGTTGTTCACCCAGTCCACCATCTTGTGGAAGGGGCTCTCGGGGTCCTCGTTGAGCACGTCGACCGCGCTCGCGAACTGCGGCGCGGTAATGGACGCCTGTGTCAGACGCGCTTTCAGCGGACTCTCGATTGCCTCAAAGTTTGCGATGAGCGACTTGAGGTTGCTGGTCGGGACCTTGTGCGACTTGTTGTTGATGGTGACGAATTGGAAGGCGCGCTCGATCGTCGGCAGGTCGATGAAGAGGCAAATCGGCACCAGCACGTCGCCGTCGACCTCCGACATACCTTTGAGGCGGTGCTGGCCGTCGATGATGAACGCCGAACCGCGAACCTCCGGGCCAAACGTGATCCGCGTGAGGCCGTCGCCGAGTTCCTCGAGCGCATAGGCCTTCCTGCCGTCCACGTCCGCGGCTTGGGCGACGCGCTCTACCGTGTCGTCGAGGGCGATTGTCACACTGGTCGGGATGACGTTGTTCGGATTGGCGGCGAAGAACTTTTTGATTTGCCGCCATCGCGACTCGACCAACTCGCGCTGCACGTTGCCGGGCCCGAGCCTGATGTTGTCCGCCTCGGCCCAGGTGACGACCTCCTTCGCCGGAGCGACGAAGACGAGGAACTCGGCGGTCGCGCCATCACGCTGACGCACCATAAAGCCAGTGTAGCTAGTCACGTATCTTGATCCCCTCATCGAGCATATCGCCGTCCTCGCATTCGCCGCACGCGACCTGAACGTTCGTGAAGTGATAGGCGTCGTCTACGTCCCGCCTGACGAGGTAGAGGCGCTCGTCCGCCGTGTCGTGGAACTTCTTGCCGCAGCGCGCGCACGCCCCGCCCTGACGCCAGAGCAGCGCGAACTTGATCCTGCCGTCGAACACCTTTGCCACCTGGACCGGATTCAGCGACGGGCTTTGCGACATCTCGATCGGAAAGTCGGCGAAGCTGAGGTTGACGTCCTTGTACTTGTTGCAAGATTCACAGCAGGCGGCGAGATTGTCGGAGCCACGCCCCCCTCCGCGTGCCTGCGGGAACAGGTGGTCCAGTTCGAACGACCGGAACGCTTCCTTCTCCTCGTCGGGATCGTGCACGGCGTCATCGCCATAGAACAGCCTGCGGCCGCATATGTAGCAGCGATGCCGGCGCGCGCGCGCGAACCCTGTCACTCTTGCCTTCTGAACCGCAGTGAGCGTCGCTCCCCGGCGTTCGATGCGGTCGACGATCCGGGTGAGCAGGTAAGAGATCAGCGCCTGCCTCTCCTCCGGTAGCGCTATCACGTCGTCGACGGCGCGCCGGATCGCCTCGGCGCGCGTCTCGTCAGGCAGGGCGGCGTTCGCAGCGCGCGCCTGCTTGGCGCGCACCACGAGGCGCGAGAGGAGGTGGTTCACTAGCCGGGTGCGGACGAAGTCATACGCCTCGCGATCGACGATGAACGTCGGCACCTCGAGCCTCACTTCCGAGGCGAGCAGCGTCCACAACTGCTCGCCCCAATTCGTGGCCTTGTCCGGCGCCTCCTCGCGGATCCTGTACTCTCGGCGCAACGTAATTCCGTTAGGCTGCAACCCCACTCCCCCGATATGTGGCCGACGTGCCGCGGACGTGCTACACGGTCCCCTTCATCATCCGCGACTAACTCACGGGGAGCAAGATCCTGCCAATCCACCGTGGCCATTATCTCGACTGTCGCTCCGACAGGTCGAAGGTGCTTCAGATCACACTCGATCTCCGCTTGGCCGACCGTCTGGCCATCCACATACCGCTGATATGGATCGGCAAGCCGCCCACGTGGATACCTTCCAATAAGCCCGGAGGCAGGCTCCCTAGTTGAGCTGATCAGAACCGGACCCCCAGCCCTGTCGCTGCAAGGTGCACGGCGGAATGGTCGTCTGCGATACGTCCGCAGCGCCCGTCGCGCCTGCGAACTCTCGCAGACCGGCTGGAAAGCCTACGTTGCCCGTTGTTAGTCCGGTGCATGCTGACTTGGCCTGCGCGAATAAAGCGGTAAGGTCTGCTAGCGGCTGAGTAACAGCCGCTTAGGGGGCTGTGTGCTGTTCCGAGGCATGCTGGTGTCGCTGCCAGAGGGCAGGGGTGTGGGGAAACTCGAAGGGGTCGACGGGGATACCTGCTCCGTCGCGATCTTCCGTTCAATCATTCAATCCGAAACGGTGCAGTTTCCCGTGTCGGACCTGACCCGCGCCTATCTGAGTCCTCAAACGCGGGTTTATGTCCAGGACGGCGAGCGATTTCGGGTCGGCCGAGTCGCGGACTTCCTGACGGGCGACAATGGCCTAATCGACTATGAGGTGCGGTTCCCGAACGGGAAGCGCGCGGACTTCAGCGAACTCAAGCTTTTCCTCCGCCCGTGGAGCGCTCCGGACGATCCCGCGGAGGTGCTGGCGAACGGCGGCGCGGAGAGCCAGTTTCTCCACGACCGCCGCCAGGCGGCGATGCTGCCTTTGTTGAAGCTCCGGGGCGCGGCACAGGGGATGACCGCGCTCGTCTCGGCGGGTATCGATCTCGCGCCCCATCAGGTCGCTGCCGTCCGTCGCGTCCTCACCGATCCGGTCCAGCGCTATCTGCTGGCCGACGAGGTCGGGCTCGGTAAGACGATCGAAGCCGGATTGATCGCCCGCCAGCACCTAATCGACGATGCTGAAACCGGCGTCCTGGTGGCGGTTCCGGCTCACCTTGTGGCGCAGTGGCAACAGGAGCTTCGGACCAAGCTTCGCCTAGACCAGTTCGACGGGATGGTGGAGGTCATTACCCACGCCGATCTTGCTCGGGTTCGACAAGCCCCCGATATTCTGATCGTCGACGAGGCCCATCATCTCGTCGGCGTCGAGGCCGGCCCGCTCGCGCCAGCCTCGGCCAAGCTCCGCGTCCTCGCCGACCAAGCGCCTGTCTTCCTCCTGCTCTCCGCGACGCCGGCCCTCGGAGACGAAGCCCGCTTCCTCGCCCTGCTCAACCTGCTTGATCCTTCCTCCCATCCGCTCAACGACCTTGAGGGGTTCCGCCGCAAGCTCGAAGGGCGACGGGAGATCGGGCGACTACTCCTCGCGCTCGATCCCGAGGTGCCGAAGCTGGTCCTGCGCCAGCGGGGCGCCGAGATAGAGCGGCTCTTCCCAGACGATCCGGTGATCGCCGATCTCGCGCCAAGGCTCATCGCGGCAACCCGCGAGGCACCGGCCGACTTGCCCGCGCTCTGCGCCGCGCTGAAAGGTCATATCGCCGACAGCTACCGCATTCACCAACGTCTGATCAGGTCACGCCGGGCCGACGCCCAGGGTTGGGAGTTCACGCCGCGTGGGCACGACGATGGTGGCGAGCCCAGTTTCGCGCACGTCCGCGTCGAGGCGGACGCGAGTTGCTGGGTCGAGCCGCTGCTGCCACTCTTGGAGGAATGGCGGTTCGGCGTCCTCGATGCCGCTGCAGGCCAGGAGGAGGCGCTCGATGCGGCGTCGCGCCGATATGCCGGAATCCTGAGCGCGATGGCGGAAGGACGCGCGACCCTCCTTGCCTGGATCGCGGAACAAGGCTCCCGACAGGCGTTCACCGATGAGCCGGATATTCTAGCGCGGCTCGCGCGGCTCGCCGAGGAGGCTGAGACGGGCGGCATCTACGAGACGGCGTGCGAGAGCACTCGCCGGCTGGTACGCAGCCTCCGCGGCGAGGGAAGCGCGCCCAAGATCGTCGCGTTCTCATCTTCGGCCGCTGAAGCTTCCGCCTTCGGTGCCGCGCTCAGCGCCGTTCTGGACGACTGCGAAGTCCTGCTGCTCACCGGCGATGGAGCGGCGCGCAACGAGACGATCCTGGCGGCTTTCGCGTCGCCTCGGAAGCCCGCGGTGCTGGTCTGCGATCGCAGCGGCGAGGAAGGGCTCAACCTCGCCTTCGCCGACGCGATCGTCCACCTCGATCTCCCCCTGTCAGCCGCGCGGATCGAGCAGAGGATTGGACGCCTCGATCGGTTCGGAAGGCGCAACGGCGTGGTGCGCCACCGGATCGCGTTGCCGGCCGACGAGGACGACAGTCCTTGGACGGGATGGGCCGACTTTCTCTGCCAGGGTCTCGGTATCTATCACCGATCGATAAGCGACGTGCAGTTTCTGCTCGACGAGATCGAGCGCCGGCTCTTCCGGGTGCTGCTTGAGGAGGGGCCTGCTGGCGTGGAGGCGCTCTCGGTCGAAGCACGTGCGACGATCGCCAACGAGCGCAGGTCTCAGGACGAGCAGTACGCGCTCGATCGCATCGCGCTCGCTGAGGAACCGGTCGAGACGTTTATCGCCGCGCTGGAGGAGGCCGAGGAAGACGAGGCGAAGCTCGAAGAAGGCGTTGACCGGTGGCTGGTCGGCGCGTTGCAGTTGAAGAAGCGGCCGTTCGCCTGGCCGGAGCAGGACCCCTTCAAGTTTTCGGCGGTGAAGGAGACGCTGATCCCGCGGCAACCCTGGCTCGAGGCGTTCGGGTTGGGGGAGGAGCGGCCGCTGACGTGGAGGCGAAGGATCGCGACAAGCCATCCGGAGGCGATGCTGCTGCGGCCCGGTTCGCCATTGATCGACGTGACCGAGCGGTTCACGCGCTGGGACGATCGCGGAACGGCCTTCATCACCTGGCGGACAGCGCCCGAATGGACCGACGATCCCTGGCTCGGATTTCGGCTGTGCTTCGTCGTCGAGCCTGACATCCCCGTCTCCGACATGTTCGCGCCGAGCCGGGTCGAACTCGCGTCGATCAGGCGGGCGCAGCGCTATCTGTCGCCCCGCTCGCTCGTCATCCACGTCGACGGCGATGGCGAGGTCGTCCAGGACCGCACGCTCTTGTCGATCCTCGATCGTCCCTACCGGAACGCCAGCGAAAGCGTGGGCCGGGACGGTGACGTGAACCTCTCGAGTCGACCGCAGGCCCTGGCCGGCGTGATCGATCCGGCCACCTTTGCCGCGCTCTGTCGATCCGTGCGGGATCGGACGCGCGACACGCTCGTCGCCGAGCCGACGCTGCAGGACGCGATCGCGACCGGCGTGCGCCTCGCCGGCGCCGAGATCGAACGGCGGCGAGGCCGGCTTCGGCAGCGGCACGCCACAGGCGACGCGGCTGCCCGCGCCGATCTCGAGCTGATCGAGGCACTCCTGCCCGGCCTTGCCCGTCCGGCGGTCAAGCTCGATGCGATGGGCTGCTTCATCGTGTCGCGCCGAGCACCGCAGATTTCCTCGCATGACTGAACTCGCCGGCGGGGATGCGTTCGAAGCGCTGCGCGGCCTGCTGGCCGACGCGGGCGAGAGCAACTGGTGCGCTTCGGCCGAGCCGTCGATCGACCGGCTGCGGCTCGCGCTGGCGGAGCATCCTCCTCGGGCAAGCGTGCTCGACCTGGCCGTCCTTCTCCGCCAGGCACTTCGTCACGAGGACGCCCGGCGCAACTACGAGGTCAGTCCCTGGGTCGTCGTCACGCATCCGCGTCTGGCGGGGTTCGCCGGCTGGCGAGATGTGGGGCTCGTGGGCGAGCAGATGTCGAGGGGCTGGCGGCTCAGCGCGCGGCCCTGGCGACCAGAGTGGCTGCGGGTCGCCGGCGGACAAGGCGTCGACGACATGGCCGCGAGCGAGGTCGTGCGCCGTTCCTTCGGCGGTCAGGACAGCGCCGGCGACCCGTTCCTCGCGGCGATCGGCCGGGAGACCTACCGCAGTCTTGGCCAACGGGCGGCGGTGCGAGCGGCGCTGTCGACGCCCCCGGGCGCGGCGCTCGTGGTCGCTCTGCCGACCGGCGAGGGCAAGAGCATGATCTTCCAGCTCGTCCATGCCGTCGGCTTCGTCGGAGACGCCCTGGCCACGGGTCGCGGCGTCACGCTCGTGATCGTGCCGACGGTCGCCCTGGGCGTGAACCACGAAGAAGAGGCGATCAAGATCTGCGCCCTTGCGCGCCCGCTGGCGTATCAAGGTGGCGCGGCTGCCGCCAACGCCGTCATCGCCGAGCGGATCGCAATCGGGACGCAGGGCCTGTGCTTCGCATCGCCCGAGGCGGCGTGCGGCCCGCTGCGCGCGGCTCTCCGCCAAGCGGCCGAAGCTGGCCTGCTTCGCGCGCTGGTGATCGACGAGGCCCACCTGGTGGACCAGTGGGGCACCGGCTTCCGCACCGAGTTTCAGGAACTCAGCGGGCTGCGACAGGAACTGCTCGCCGTCGCACCGCCTCAATCCGCCCTGCGGACGCTGCTCCTGTCAGCGACCCTCACCGAACAGTCGCGCGAGACGCTCCGGACGTTGTTTGGGATAGGCGGCCTTTTCGAGAGCGTCGCGGCGGTCCGCCTGCGGCCGGAGCCCGACTACTGGGTTGCCGCAGCGGATGAAGCGGCCCGAGAGGGCCGGGTCCTCGAAGCGCTTCATCATGCGCCCCGCCCGGCGGTGCTCTACGTGACGGAAGTGAAGCATGCCGAGGCATGGCGACGAACCCTCCTGGCAGCAGGCTTCCGCCGCTTCGCCATGTTGCACGGCAAGACCGGCCGCGAGCAACGGGAGCAGATCGTCGGCAAGTGGCGGGATGGGGCGCTCGACGTGGTCATCGGGACATCGGCGTTCGGGCTCGGCATCGACTACGCCCATGCCCGAAGCGTGATCCACGCCTGCGTGCCGGAGACGCTCGACCGCTTCTATCAGGAGGTCGGTCGCGGCGGGCGGGACGGACGCGCCGCGCTGTCGCTCATCGTCCCCACGCCGTCCGATTTCCGGACCGCCGAGGGGATCAACCGGCAGAGGGTCATCTCGGTCGATCGCGGCTTGGAGCGGTGGACGGCTCTCTTCGCCGGCAAGCGCCCGATTGGAGGCGATCGGGTGGCCATCCGGGTCGATGGCAGTCCCGGCACAACCGAAGACGACATCGACATGACCGGCGACTGGAACGCCGACTGGAACCTGCGCACGCTCGCGTTGATGGCTCGCGCGGGGCTGCTGCGGCTGCACGGCTCGCCGCCCGCCTTCGTGACGGAGAGCGGCGACTGGATCGAAGTCGAGCTGCTTGACGATGAGCATCTGAAGCGCGCCACCTGGGATCGGCGGGTCGAACCGGTACGCGCGGAAGGGCAGGCCGCCGCGTTCCGCAACCTCGACCTGATGCGGCGCTTCCTCAGCGACAGAACCTGCCCGGCCTCGATTCTGGAAGATCTCTATGGCCGGGATCGCGTTGCGCGCTGCTGCGGCAGCTGCGGGCAATGCCGCGCCGACCCTGCTGCGCGCCGGCCAACGCTCGCCACCGGGGAGCCTCGATCGCCATGGCGCCTGCCGCTGACGCCGATGATCGCGCGGCTGCTGGATGCGGACGGGCGGCTGCTCGTCACCTATGGCGAGCTTGCGAGCAGGGCCGAGAGCCGGCGGTTGGGCGAGACGTTCGAGCGGCTTGGTCGCTCAGGTCTCGCCAAGCTCGTCTTCCTTGGCCAGTCGCCGTTCGATGAGGAGCGATTGCTCCGCTTCGCGCGGTCGGTGCCCTTCTTCGTCAGTGCGCTTGCCTCGCTCGCCCACTCGCGCTTCCCCGCCGGACCCGAACTCGTGTTGGTGGGATCGGGTCAGCCACTCGGCGAGGCGACCTATGCGCCGCATCCGGATCGTGCCCGCATGTTCCTCGTCCCCGAGGGTCAGCTCGCGGCAACCGGTCACCCTCTTCGCGAAGTTTTCGGCGGCAGAACACTCACCCTCGACGAATTTCATGCAAAGGTCGCCGAATGAGCATCGTGACCAATTTCAACGCCGTGCCGAGCCGCCTGTTCAGCGTCTACGCGGCGGTGGCGGACGCGGAGAACGGGTTAGTTCGCGAGCAGCTCGAGGCTTGGGCCACGCCGCCCTCACTGTCGACCCGAGGCGGCAACGACGAGGACGGAGGGTCGTCGGCCCTGTTTACCAACTCGTTGAATGAAGTGCGCCGGCTCGGGCTCATCGAGGAAGACGGCGACCGTGTCCGCATCCCTCCGGCGGTCCGCGCCGGGGGAGCACGCGGCGCGGGCAGCGGCCGCGAGACCGAGTTCCTCGGTCACATGCGCGACATCCTGTTCGACCCAGACCGCGCGGCGGATGCCGGTCAGGCGGGTGTGCTCTACGCGCTCGCTTGGTTCCTGACCAAGAGTCCGCTCGAGCCGCTGAGCTTCTCGGACGCCCCGCAGAACCTGCTTCGCGACGATCTCGGCGCATTTGCGCCCAAGGCGGAGCTCAGCAGCACCAGCAGCTACCAGAACCTGCTTTACTGGGCCCGCTATCTCGGCTTCGCCATCATTCTCGGTGACGGTGCGACGCGCCGCGTCTTCCCCGATCCTTCCAAGGCGATCGCCGCCGTGCTTGAGAAGGCTCTGCCCGACGGGGACTGGGTGGACGTCGATACGTTTCTGTCGCGGCTGGCAGCGATTTATCCGGTGCTAGAGGGAGGGGGCATCCGCGAGGAAGTGGAGGGGGTGCGGACCGCCCCACCGCCGGCGGACGATCGCCTGTCGGTCGCATCGAGCCTCGCGCTGCAACGCCTCGCTGATCGGGGCGCGATCACTCTGGACGCCGTCGCGGATGCGAAGGCGAGGATCCTCGACCTCGGGAGCGGCACCAAGCGGGTAAGCCGCGTCCGTCGGGAGCCGGCCGCGTGATGCGCAACTATCTCTGCTGGGAGCCGGCGGCGGTCCGGCAGGTCATCAATCCCTTCGCGGAGCACATCCCGGACAGCCTGTTCCGTACCGTGCACAGCGACTGGGACCTGCAAGTCACCCCCCCGGTCGGCCAACGCTATCAGGACGTCGAGGCGGCGGCATGGGCGCAGATGACGCCGGCCGAGTTCCTCGACGACTTCCTGCGCGAGGATCGACCCCACGCGCTCGCCGCGATCCTCGGCGAGACGGGATCGGGCAAATCGCACCTCGTCCATTGGATGCGACTGCACCTGCGCGACGACGCGAGACGCATGGTGCTCGTGGTCCGAAAATCGGGCACCAGCCTCCGCGCGATCGTCAGCGAGATCATCGGGAAGTTGCCCGCCGATCAGCAGCGCCCTTTCCTCGAGACCTTCAACGCGGCCGGGGATGGCACGATGACCTCAGAAGGTCGCCGGCGCGAACTCCTTCATCATCTCGGCCAGGCGATCCGCGAAGATACGCCGACGTCGAGTGCCGACGAACTCGAGGAGGCGCTCATCGAGGCTCTGCCGAGCCTCTTTCAAGATCCCTACATGCAGAAGGAGCACTTCCTGCGGGACGGGCGCGTGGCCGCGGAGATCGTCGACCACATCTTCGAGCGCTCCCAAGCCAGCGATCGGCCCGACCGCCGCCGCGAGTTCACCGCCGATGACTTGGTTCTGGGGGGCCAGGACTATCTCAACGCCACGAAGCTCGCGCAATTCGCGATCCAGCTGATCGAGGCAGACCGAGAGAATCTGCCGGCGGCGGTGACGGTCATCAACCGCAACCTCAACAAGGCGATCGCCCGAACGCTCAGCTTCTCGGGTGATCGGGTCGAAGAACTCATGACGCGCCTGCGCGCACACCTGCGATCCCAAGGGCGAGAGCTGGTCCTGCTGGTCGAGGAGTTCGCGCGCCTGCAGGGCATCGACCGCGCTCTGCTTCAAGCCATCACGACGCAGGGCGATTCCGGTCAGGGCGAGACCGGTCTCTGCCGGATGCGGACCGCGATCGCCGTTACCCCCGGCTTCTTCGAGAGTGTCGAGGACACCGCCTATCGACGGACCACCCACATCGTCGACATGAACCGATCCGCTGGGCATGCGGACGGACAGACGCCTACGCCTGCCTCGGTCGCGGCGTTCTCGGCCCGGTATCTGAATGCGGTCCGTCTTGGACGCGAGCGGATCGAGCGATGGAGCGAAGCGGCGGGGCCTGGGGACGCGGCGCCATCGCAGTGCGTTCACTGCCCTTATGTCGTCGCATGCCACGCGACGTTCGGCGAAGTGGACGGCTACGGCCTCTACCCGTTCACCGAGCGAGCGCTGTGGCTCGGCGCCGAGCGTGTCGACCGCGCCCAGACCGGAAGGCTCAACCCGCGCACGATCCAGAACGACCTCCTCGTGGAGGTGCTCGACACGTTTGCGCCGACAATAGAGGCGGGCGAATATCCGCCGCTCCGCCTGCTCGACAAGCTCGGCGGCGTTCGCGCGTTGCCGCTCGCCGCCGAGACGGAGTTGAAACGCAAGAACCCTCACGCCGCCGGGCGCTGGATGGCCCTACTCGAAATTTACGACGGCACTGGGCAGGTCAAAAATCTGGCCGAGCCCCTCCGCGACGCTTTCGCTATCCCGAGCATCCCGGATGCCAGCCAGGCTGCGGCTCCGGGCGCCGCCGTGCCGCCCCAACCTGTTCAGACGGCGAAGGCAGAGGCCACGGCCAGCGCCGAGGACCTCGCCATCCAGGCGTGGATCCGGGGCGGCGGGCTCGATGCCACGGTCGCTCAGAAGCTACGCGAGCTTGTCTACGCCGCCGTCGTCGAGGCCATCGACTGGGACATGCTCGGGCTCTCGCGGACTTACTTCGCCGGCCAGGGCAGAGCCTTTCAGCAGCGCACCAGCATCAGCTTCGTCCGCCAGAATACGAAGGTCGCGAGCTACGCGCAGGTTCGTCTGGAGGTCGACGCCGATCCGCAGACCGGTCAAGCACTGCAGGGCCTGCTGCGCGCCGCCAAGGAAGGCTTTCGCTGGCAGTTTGAGGGTGCCGATCGCGCGCTCTCAGCCTTGCTCGACCGCGTTGAAGGTTGGGCGCAGCAGGTCGTCGCCCAGATCCAGACGCTCAGCACACCACATGAGACATGGGACCAAGCCAGTGCAGCGCTCAGCCTCCTCTGCGTCGGTGCGGCGATCGGCGGGCGATTGAAGGG